>NZ_JBNFOJ010000085.1:0-10733 GCF_057364705.1 Brevundimonas sp. CURTG3B2_SDJG | reverse complement strand
GCCCAGCAGGACGGCGTCGGCGGCCAGGCAGGCGTCGACGGTCGCCTGGGGCAGCGGGTCGCCGGTCGCGTCGATGGCCGCGCCGCCGATCAGGTGCTCGTGGAAGCGGAATTTGTGGCCGAAGAAGTCGCCGATGACGGTCAGCACGGCCTGGGCCGCGTGGGTCACCTCGGGCCGACGCCGTCCCCAGGCAGGACGACGATGTCATAGGTCTTGGAGGCGTGCATCAGGCGGTTTCCCTTTCACGGGCGTGTTCGAAGGCTTCGATGGCGGGCAGGCGGGCTTGCAGCCAGCCGAGGGTGTCGACCCCGTCCAGCAGGCAGCGGCGGGCGAAGGACTCGACCTGGAAGGCCACGGGGGCCGCATTGCCGCGTTGGATCGTGGACGCGTCCAGATCGATGGTGATCGGCTGGTCGGGATGGGCGGCGAAGTCGTCCCACGCCGCCTGGTCGACCACGATCGGCAGCAGGCCGTTCTTCAGGGCGTTGGAGGTGAAGATGTCGGCGATCTCGGTCGAGACCACGGCCCGGAAGCCGTAGTCCATCAGCGCCCAGGGGGCGTGTTCGCGGGACGAGCCGCAGGCGAAGTTGCGGCCGGCCAGCAGGATGCGGCGCTCCGTGGGGTCGATGCGGTTCAGCACCGCCTCGGGCTTGGGCGATCCGTCGGCTTCGTAGCGCCAGTCGTAGAAAGCCCAGGCCCCCAGCCCTTCGCGACTGGTGGTCGAGAGGAAGCGGCCGGGGATGATCTGGTCGGTGTCGATGTTGGACTGCGACAGGACCACGGCCTTGGAGGTCAGGGTTTTGAAGGGCTCAGTGCTCATGGCTGCCAATCCTTTCCGTCATCGCCGGGCTCGTCCCGGCGATCCATGATCACTGACAGCGGAAGTGATCTTTGAACGGCGGGGGCTATGGACCCCCGGCACAAGGCCGGGGGTGACGAGTTTTGAGGAGCCGAGCTATGCATGAGCCGTTTCTCCCAAGAACACGCGCGGGTCGGTGAGCACGCCCATGATGGCCGTCGCGGCCGCCGTCGCCGGGCTGGCCAGGATGGTGCGGGATCCGGGGCCTTGGCGGCCCTCGAAATTGCGGTTTGAGGTCGAGACGGCCAACTGGCCGGGCGCGACCATGTCGCCGTTCATGGCGAGGCACATGGAGCAGCCGGGGATGCGCCATTCCGCCCCGGCGTCGATGAAGACCCGATCCAGCCCCTCGGCCTCCGCATCGCGGCGCACGGCCTCGGAGCCCGGCACGACCAGCATGCGCAGGCCCGGCTTGACCTTGCGGCCGCGCAGCACCTCGGCGGCGGCGCGCAGGTCGGCAGCCGGCCATTGGTGCAGCTGCCGACGAAGACGACGTCGACGGGATGACGGGTGGTCGCCTCGCCGGGCGTGAAGCCCATATAGGCCAGGGCCTTTTCGCCGGAGGCGTCGCGCGGCGCCGGAACCGGCTCGCCGATCGCCGAGCCGGCGTCGGGCGTGGTGCCCCAGGTGGCCATTGGACGGATGGCGGCGCCGTCGATCTCGATCTCGGCATCGAACACGGCGTCGGGATCGGAGCGCAGGGTCAGCCAGTCGGCGGCGGCCCGGCCGAACGCTTCGCCCCTGGGGACGTGCGGACGGCCCTGCAGCCAGGCGACGGTCACGGCGTCGGGCGCGATCATGCCGGCCCTGGCGCCCGCCTCGATGGACATGTTGCAGACGGTCATCCGCCCTTCCATGTCCAGCGAACGGATGGCCTCGCCGGCGTATTCGATGACGAAGCCGGTGCCGCCGCCGAAGCCCAGGCGGGCGATCACCGCCAGGGCCACGTCTTTTCCAGAGACGCCGGGCTGGAGCCGACCCGAGACGGTGACGCGCATCGCCTTGGCCTTGCGCTGCAGCAGGCACTGGGTGGCCAGGACGTGGCCGACCTCCGAGGTGCCGATGCCGAAGGCCAGGGCGCCGAAGGCTCCATGGGTGGCGGTGTGGCTGTCGCCGCAGACCACGGTCATGCCCGGCTGGGTCAGGCCCAGTTCCGGACCCATGACGTGGACCACGCCCCGGTCGGCGCTGTCCCATCCCGCCAGGGAGACGCCGTGCCGGGCGCAGTTGGCCTCCAGGGTCTCGACCTGGGCCTTGGACGCCGGAGTGTGATAGGGCCGCTCGCCGTCGGCGCCCGCGGGCAGGGTGGGGGTCGAGTGGTCCAGGGTCGCGAAGGTGCGATCCGGACGGCGCACCTTCAGCCCCCGGCTCTCGATCTCGGCGAACGCCTGGGGGCTGGTGACCTCATGGACCAGATGCAGATCGACGTAGAGCACGGCGGGGGCGTCGGCCGTTTCGGCCTGCACCACGTGCCGGTTCCAGACTTTTTCGAACAGGGTCTCAGGCATATTCCGGCTCCGCCCTTGCGGGCGCAGGCGAGGCCGTCGCGATCGGCTCCAGCCAGCCGTGGCGATCCGGCGTGGCGCCGGTGAACAGGCCGCGGAAGCCGGCGTTGACGGCCTTGGTGACGGGGCCGGGGCCGGCGGCGCGGGTGGGGATGCCGTCGACCGACCGCACCGGGGTGATCTCGGCCGCCGTGCCGGTCATGAAGATCTCGTCGGCGACATAGAGCGCCTCGCGCGGCAGGATCTGCTCGCGGGTCTCGTAGCCCAGGCCGCGCGCCAGCTTCAGGACGCTGTCGCGGGTGATGCCCATCAGGATGGAGGCGGCGGCGGGCGGGGTTATGATCTCGCCGTCCTTGACGATGAACAGGTTCTCTCCGGCGCCCTCGGACAGACGGCCGTCGACGCCCAGGGCGATACCCTCGCCGAAACCGCCGACCCGGGCCTCCCGCCCGATCAGATAGGAGGACAGGTAGTTGCCGCCGGCCTTGGCGCCCGAGGGCACGGTGTTCGGCGCGATGCGCGACCAGGACGCCACGCAGGCGTCGACGCCCTTTTCCAAGGCCTCGTCGCCCAGGTAGGCGCCCCAGGGGAAGGCGGCGATCGCGACATCGACGTTCATGTTCTCGGGCGCGGGCGTCACGCCCATGCCGCAGGCGCCCAGGAAGGCGATCGGGCGGATGTAGGCCGAGCGCAGGCCCGTCGCGCGCACAGTCGCCCGGCACGCCTCGACCAGGTCGTCGACCGTGTAGGGCAGTTCGAAATGATACATGCGGGCGCTGTCGAACAGGCGGCGCACGTGGTCGGTCAGGCGGAAGCCGCACGGTCCCTGGGGCGTGTCGTAGACGCGGATCCCCTCGAACACCGAGGTGCCATAGTGGAGCGCGTGGCTCATCACGTGGACCTTGGCGTCGGCCCAGGGCGTCAGCGCGCCGTTGACCCAGATGTGTTCAGCCAGCGGCCGCATACGCGTACTCCTGAGGGGTTGAGGCGGCCGGGCGCGAAGCCTCGATGATCGCCAGCAGTTCGTGATCGTTGATCTCGCCGATCTCGTCGGCGCGGCGCTTGAAGCCGGCGAAGGCGGCCTGCAGGTGCGGGCCGCTGACCGGCCGGCCCAGGGCCTCGGCGCGCTTGGCCACCGCGTGGCGGCCCGAGTGCTTGCCCAGGACGAACCAGGTGCCTTCGAAGCCGACGTCCTGGGGCCGCATGATCTCGTAGGTCGAGGGGTCGGCCAGCATGCCGTGCTGGTGGATGCCGGCCTCGTGGGCGAAGGCGTTCAGGCCCACGATGGCCTTGTTGCGGACCACCGGCGTGTGGGTGATCTCGCTCAGCAGACGGCTGGCGCGGACCAGGTGGGTCGCGTCCACGCCGGTCGTCAGGCCGAAGCGGTCCGAGCGGGTGCGGATGGCCATGACCATCTCTTCCAGCGAGGCGTTGCCGGCCCGTTCGCCGATGCCGTTGATGGCGCCCTCGACCTGGCGCGCCCCGGCCTCGACGGCGGCCAGGGAGTTGGCGACGGCCATGCCCAGGTCGTCGTGGCAATGGGTCGAGAAGACCACGTGCGGAAAGCGGGCGCGAACCCCGTATATCAGCGTGCGGAACCGGTCGCCGATCTCGAACGGCGTGGCGTAGCCGACCGTGTCGGGGATGTTCAGGGTCGTGGCGCCCGCGGCGGCGGCGGCCTCGCACACCTCGGCCAGGAACCCCGGCTCGGTGCGGATGGCGTCCTCGGGGCTGAACTCGACGTCCTCGAAGCGGGTGCGGGCGTAGGCGACCGACCGCTCGGCGGCGGCCAGCACCTCGGCCTTGGACATCTTCAGCTTGGCCGAGCGGTGGATCGGGCTGGTTCCCAGGAAGATATGGACCCGGCGCTCGTCCGTGGCGTGCAGCGCGCGGAAGGCGGCGTCGATGTCGGCCTCGTGGGCGCGCGCCAGCGAGCAGAAGACGGGGCCTTCGACCTCGCCGACGACACGGCGCACGCCTTCCTCGTCGCCGGGCGAGGCGGCGGCGAAGCCCGCCTCGACGACGTCGACCCTCAGGGCGGCCAGCACCTGGGCCATGCGGACCTTGTCGTCGGGCGACATGGAGAAGCCCGGCGCCTGTTCGCCATCCCTCAGCGTGGTGTCGAAGACGACGACCTTGTTCGGGTCGGCGGCGACGGCGGTCTGGACCTTGGTCATGCCGCTACCTCCGGATGGAAGGCGGCGGCCCGATCGTTCAGCCGGGTCACCCCGAACAGGCGATCGATCTGGCGGCCCAGGGATTCGACGCTGCGGGCGGCGTCGCGGCCGCGCACGGCCATCTCGACCCGGCGGCGCGGGCCCTCGTCGCGCAGGATCAGGCCGTCGATGTGGAAGCCGCGGCGCTCCACCAGGCCGATCAGGCGCTGGAGCGAACCGTCGGCGCGGTCGATGTTCAGGTGCAGGGTGTCGGTGCTCATGGTCAGGCGCCTTCCATCATTTCGGCGTTGTTCTTTCCGGGCGGGACCAGCGGCCACACGTTCTCCCGGGGGTCGATGATCACGTGCGCGAGGCAGGGGCCGTCGGCGGCCAGCAGGCGGGCGATCCCGGCCTCGACCTCCTCGCGCCGGCTAATTCGGAAGGCCTCGACGCCGAAGGCCTCGGCGACCTTCACGAAGTCCGGATTGTCGGAGAGGTCGACCTCGGAGTAGTTGCCGTCGAAGAACAGCTCCTGCCACTGGCGGACCAGGCCGAGCGAGCTGTTGTCCAGCAGCAGGACCTTGACCGCGACGCCGTAGCGGCGGGCGGTGGCCAACTCCTGGACGTTCATCATGAAGCCGCCGTCGCCGGCCACGACCACGACCGCGGCGTCCGGGTCGGCCAGCTTGGCCCCGATGCCGGCGGGCAGGCCGAAGCCCATGGCGCCCAGGCCGCCGGAGCTCAGATGGGCGTTCGGGCGCGAGAAGCGGCAGTGCTGGGCGCCCACATCTGGTGCTGGCGACGTCGCAGGCCGCGACGAAGGCGTCGCCGGCGGCCTCGGACACCGCCTTCAGCAGGGCCGGGGCGTAGACGCCGTCGCCGGGGGCGTCATAGCGGAAGGCCGTGCGCTGGGCCCGGCTGGCGCAGCGGATCATCCACGGGTCGATGGCCAGGGGCGCGTCGGCCAGGCGGGCGGTCAGGGCCTCGATCCCCTGAGCGATCTCGCCGGCGACGGCGACATGGGTCTCGCGCAGCTTGCCGATCTCGGACGCGTCGATGTCGAAATGGACGACGCGAGCGTGCGGCGCGAACTCGGCCAGCTTGCCGGTGGCGCGGTCGTCGAAACGAGCGCCGAAGACGATCAGCAGATCGGCCTCCTGCACCGCCTCGTTCGCCGCGCGCGTGCCGTGCATGCCCAGCATGCCCAGGAAGCCCGGCGCGTCGGTCGGGATCGTGCCCAGCGCGTTCAGGGTCGAGACGGACGGGATGCCGGTCCGGTTGGCGAAGGCGCGCATCGGGCCCACGGCCCGTCCGCTCTTCACCCCGCCGCCGACATAGATCAGCGGGCGCTCGGCGGCGCGGATCATCTCGGCGGCGGCGGCAATGGCGTCGTGGTCGGTCGGCTGAACGGCGTTGGGATAGTGGAAGCCGAACTCGTCGGCGGCCTGGCCGACCTGGACGTCCTTAGGCAGGTCGATCAGGACCGGGCCCGGTCGGCCGGAGGCGGCGATATGAAAGGCCTCCTCGACCGCCGCGGGGATGTCGGCCGGGTCGCGGACCAGGATCGAGTGCTTCACGATCGGCAGGGTGACGCCGAGGATGTCGATCTCCTGGAAGGCGTCGGTGCCCATGACGCCCTGGGCGACGTTGCCGGTGATGCAGACGATCGGGACGGAATCCATCATCGCGTTAGCGATGCCGGTGACCAGATTGGTCGCGCCGGGGCCCGAGGTCGCCAGGCAGACGCCGACCTTGCCGCTCTTGCGGGCCCAGGCGTCGGCGGCGAAGGCGGCGGCCTGCTCGTGCCGCACCAGGATGTGGCGCAGGGACGAGCCGGCCAGGGCGTCGTAGACCGGCATGATCGCGCCGCCCGGATAGCCGAACACGACCTCCACCCCTAGCCGCTCCAGGGTGGAGACCAGCAGGCGGGCGCCGCTGCGGGGCGCGGCCTCGGGGGCGGATTTCAGGACGGCTGAGGCGGTCATGGGTCAGGCGGCTTCCGGCTTGGAGGTCTGCAGCCAGGCCATGCGTTCGCGCAGCCGGGCGCCGGTGGTCTCGATCGGCTGTTCGCCGTCGGCCTTGACCCAGGCGTCGTAGCGGGGCTTGCCGGCCTCGTTCTCGGCGATCCATTCGCGGGCGAACTGACCCGACTGGATCTCGTCCAGGATGGTCTTCATCCGGGCGCGGGTCTCGTCGGTGATGACGCGGGGGCCCGACTTGACCGAGCCCCACTTGGCGGTCTCGGAGATGAACTCGTTCATCTTGGTGACGCCGCCCTCGTAGAACAGGTCCACGATCAGCTTCAGCTCGTGCATGCACTCGAAGTAGGCGATCTCGGGCTGGTAGCCGGCCTCGACCAGGGTGTTGAACCCGGACATGACCAGCTCCTTGGCGCCGCCGCACAGGACGGCCTGTTCGCCGAACAGGTCGGTCTCGGTCTCTTCCTTGAAAGTGGTTTCCAGCAGGCCGCCGGTGGCGCCGCCGTTCGCCCGGGCGTAGCCCATGGCCCGGTCGCGGGCCTTGCCGGTGGCGTCGGTCTGGACGGCGAACAGGCTGGGGACGCCGCGGCCGCGCTGGTACTCGCGGCGGACCAGGTCGCCGGGACCCTTGGGCGCCACCAGGATGACGTCCATGTCCTCGCGCGGCGTGATCCGGCCGTAGTGGATAGAGAAGCCGTGGGCGAACAGGATGGCCGCGCCGGGCTTGGCGTTCGGCTCGACGACGTCGCGGTAGATGTCGGCCTGGGCCATGTCCGGCGTCAGGATGGCGATGATGTCCGCGCCCTTGACCGCCTCGGCGGGTTCGGCGGTCGGGACGCCGTCGGCCGTGGCGTTCTTCCAGCCCTTGCCGCCGTGGCGGACGCCCGCGATCACGTCGCAGCCGGAGTCCTTCAGGTTCTGGGCGTGGGCGCGGCCCTGCGAGCCGTAGCCGATGATGGCGATGCGCTGGCCGGCGATGGCGCCGGGGCGGATGTCGTCGTTGGTGTAGATGGTGATGGGCATCAGGCGGTCTCTCGAACGGAAGGGGAGGCGGGCTGGTCGGCGGGGCGCTGGACCGGCGGCGGGTCGGGGATGGTCACCGCGCCCTGGGCGGCCGAGGCCACCGAGGCGCGGTATTTGGCGAAGACTCCGTGCGCCGGGCGGACCGGTTGGGGGGCGAAATCCGCCCGGCGCTTCGCCAGATCGGCGTCGACGTCGATCCGGCGGCTGGCGACGTCGATGGCGATACGGTCGCCGTCGCGAATGAGGGCGATCGGGCCGCCGACGGCGGCTTCGGGCGAGACGTGGCCCGCGACGAAGCCGTAGCTGGCGCCCGAGAAGCGGCCGTCGGTGATCAGGGCCACGTCGTGGATTCCGCGCCCCTTCAGGGCGGCGGTGACCTGCAGCATCTCGCGCATGCCGGGTCCGCCCTTGGGGCCCTCGTAGCGGATGACGATGACGTCGCCCTCGCCGACCGAGCCGTCCTGGACGGCGTGGAAGGCGTCCTCCTCGCTGTCGAAGACGCAGGCCGGGCCCTCGAACCGGTCGACCCTGTGGCCGGTCAGCTTGATCACCGCGCCGTCCGGGGCGACGTCGCCGTAGATGACGGCGTAGCTGCCGCGGTCCATGACCGGCGCCGCGAAGGTGGCGACCACCTGCTGCCCGGGCGTCTCCTCGGCCTCGGCGGCCTCGGCGAACAGGCTGCGGCCCGAGACCGTGGGCGCGTTGACGATCTTGCCGGCCTGGGCCAGCCGCTGGGTCACCAGCCGCGTGCCGCCGGCGGCGTACAGGTGCGAGGCCAGGAAGCGGCCGCCGGGCTTCAGGTCGCAGATGACCGGCGCCTCGACGCAGGCCTGATGGCAGTCCTCGACCCCGAAGGCGATCCCGGCCTCCGCCGCGATGGCGGTCAGGTGCATGACCGCGTTGGTCGAGCCGCCCGAGGCCGAGACGGCGACGGCGGCGTTCTTCAGGCTGGCGCGGGTGATGTATTTCCGGGCCGTGTCGCCGGCGAAGACGCGCTCGACGATCAGCCGACCGCAGCGCTCGCCTTCGGCGGCCTTCATCGGATCGACGGCGGGCACGTCGTTGGCGCCCATCGGCGACAGGCCCATCACCGACAGGGCCATCGCCATGGTGTTGGCCGTGAACTGGCCGCCGCAGGCGCCGGCGCCGGGACAGACGGCGGTCTCGACCGCCTTCAGGCCCGCGTCGTCCAGGGTTCCCGCCGCATGAGCGCCGATGGCCTCGAAGATCTCCTGGACCGAAACCTCCCGGCTCCCGATGACGCCCGGCAGGATGGTGCCGCCGTAGTAGACCAGACCGGGGATATCCATGCGGGCCAGGGCCATGGCGGCGGCCGGAATGGTCTTGTCGCAGCCGACGATACAAATGACGCCGTCCAGCTGATGGCCCTCGACCGCCAGTTCGATGCTGTCGGCGACGACCTCCCTGGAGATCAGCGAGGCCTTCATCCCGGGGGTGCCCATCGAGATGCCGTCGGTGACCACGATGGTGTTGAAATCGACCGGATAGCCGCCTGCAGCGACGATGCCGGCGCGGACGTCCTTGGCCAGCCGGTCCAGGTGCATGTTGCAGGGGGTGACCGACGACCAGGTGTTGACCACCGCGATCATCGGCTTGTCGAAGTCGGCGTCCCGCATGCCCGCCGCGCGCAGATAGCTGCGGGCCGCCGCACGGTTCGGACCGGCCGTGACGGCGCGGCTGCGCGCGTTCGGCGGCGTGTCCTTCGGGGTGAAATCTTGCGTCATTGCGAGGCGTCGGTTCCGGAGAGAGCCGGACCGCGCGCAACAAAAAACCCGCTACCTTTCGGGAGCGGGTGGCTGCGGGCGATCCTGAGGGTGAGTTAGGTCAGGTCACAAGCGTCCACGCCGCTCCGGCAAGGAGGACGAGAATTACGGTAAGAATGGCGACGCTGTTGATCTGAAGGGCAACGTCCGGACGCGCGACAGCGACCGCCAGGGCGGTCGTCTTGCGCGAAACGGGACGGGCGAAAGCGGTCACGGGGAACCCTTGAGATCAGCCCGCATGAAAACACGGTTTGTGGCGCTGCACAACGGGTTTGGTAGAAAAATGCGCAATGGGCCAAAGAGGGGCAAGATTTCGCATTATTCCACCGGCGCTGAAATGCGCGCGAACGCTCCCGCAAGCCATGGAAAAGCGTGCGGTTTCATGCCGTCCGAATGCGGGTCAGCTCTCGAACGAGCGGGGTTCGGGCTCTCGCCGCCGGAACCCGCTTCCGGGCTCCGAAGCGCGGGACCGGAAGCGCGTCGCGAGGTCGCGCAGCGCGGTCTCGGGCACCCCGTCCCGGGCCATCAGCTGGCGCACGATCGGGTCGGACAGCATGTCGTCGAGGGTCAGTTCGGCCTGTTGCATCACGCGTCTCCATCGACCCAGCAGGAGGGAGATGGGGAGGCCCACGGACCGGTCCAGAGCTGTCGAAAAAGTTTGATGTTCGGCGAGCGGCCTGAGTGAAGGGGCGCGGCGCTCTTGGCGGACAGGGTGGGATTCGAACCCACGGTAGGCTTCCACCTACGGCGGTTTTCAAGACCGCTGCCTTAAACCACTCGGCCACCTGTCCGTGTCCCGCGAGCGGAGGAGGGCCATACCCTCAAACGCCGCGTTAACCAAAGTGGAAATGTCTGGCGGCATATCTGGACGCCTCAAGGATCGGGGCGATGGCGGCGAGACTTCTCAAGGGCGCGTTGGCGGCGGCGTTGCTGTCGCTCGTGGCGGCCTGCGCCGGCGTGGCGCGGCCGGACGGCGGGCGCGTGCCGGTGGTGACCGATCCCGCGCCGATCGTGTTGGGCACGATGCGGCCCTATCAGGTCCGGGGGCGCTGGTACCGCCCCGAGGAGCAGCCGAACTACGACGAGACGGGCCTGGCGTCCTGGTACGGCGACCAGTTCAATGGGCGGCCGACCGCGACCGGCGAGCGGTTCGACATGCACGCCCTGACCGCCGCCCACAAGACGCTGCCGCTGCCCGGGCTGGTGGAGGTGACCAACCTGGCCAACGGTCGGCGCATCGTGGCGCGCGTCAACGACCGCGGGCCGTTCGTGGACGGCCGCATCATCGACCTGTCGCGCGGTTCGGCCGAGGCGCTGGGAATGCTGCAGCGGGGCGTGGGCGAGGTTCGGGTGCGTTACCTGGGCAGGGCTCCGCGCCTGGGCGCCGCCCAACCGCTCCAGTACGCCGCGTTCGCCCCGTTCCCGCG
>NZ_JBNFOJ010000084.1:0-10744 GCF_057364705.1 Brevundimonas sp. CURTG3B2_SDJG | reverse complement strand
CCGCCCGGCCCGCGCCGACGCTCGACCCCAAGGCCGGCTGGTCCAGCATCCGACCATGGCCTCAGCCCACGCCGCCCCGCGCGACGTCACCGTCTGGCTGCCGCCCGGCTATGACCAGCGCCCCGACGCCCGCTGGCCGGTGCTGTACATGCACGACGGCCAGAACCTGTTCGACGGGGCCCGCGCGGCCTATGGCTCCGAATGGGGCGTAGATGAGCACGTCGCTCGCCTCCAAGCCTCCGGGCAAATCCGCGCGCCCATCGTCGTCGGGATTCACAACACCCCGCTCCGCCTGCGCGAATACGTCCCCGCCGATCTGATCCGCGCCCTGCCCGACGACATGCGCGCCGACGTCCAGGCCATCTACGGCGGCGAACCCCTATCGGACGGTTACCTGCGCTTTCTCGTCCGGGAGCTCAAACCTTTCATCGACCAGACCTACCGCACCCGTCCCGGTCGCGAGGACACCGCGATCATGGGCAGCAGCATGGGCGGGCTGATCTCGCTCTACGCCCTGCTGCGATACCCGCTCGTCTTCGGAAGCGTGGGCTGCGTCTCGACCCATTGGCCGCTGAAGATCGAGGGCCTGGACGACCCGGTCGTCCTCGCCCCCTGGCGCGAGCGGCTGGTCGCCGCATGGACCGGGGTCGTCCGTGCCGGCCTGCCTCCGGTCGGCGGCCATCGTCTCTATTTCGATCGCGGCGACGAAACCCTCGACCAGTTCTACGCCGAGTTCCAGACGCGCATCGACCAGACCGTCCGCGCCGCCGGCTGGAGCCCCGACCGCTTCCGCTCGCTGGTCTTCCCCGGCGCCGAGCACAACGAGAAGAGCTGGAACGCCCGGCTCGACGTCCCCCTGACCTTCCTGCTTCCTCCCGCCTGACGAGTTTTCCCATGCGCATCCTGACCCGCCTGATGATCGGCGCCGCCCTGGCCGCCCTCGCCGCGCCCGCCATCGCGCAAGACGACGCCCCCGGCGCGCCCGGCGACACCCCCACCTGGGTCAACGCCGCCAAGACGGGGGCCGGCGCGTCGTACGAGGCCTATGTCGACGGCCACTACCAGGACGGCGGTCGCACGGGCGACGTCAGCCGGGTCTGGTTCTCCATCGCAGACGGCGTCCTGACCGAGACCATGTACGGCCTGATCCACGAGGCCCAGATCAAGCAGATGCGCTTCGCCGTCGTCACCGACACCGGCCTCTCGGTCGAGGGAACCGACACCGACAGCCGCACCGAATACCTGCATGTCGACGCCCAGGGCCGGCCGCTGTCGCCCGCCTATCGGGTGGTCACCACCGACCGGCAGGGCCGCTACGAGATCGAGAAGCGGATCTACACCGACCCGGACCACCAGAGCCTGGTCGTGCGCGTCTCGATCAAGGCCCTGCGCGGCGAGATCACGCCCTACGTCTTGCTCGAGCCCCACATGGCCAACACCGGCGTCGGCGACCAGGGTGAGGCGTGGCCCACCGCCATGATCGTGGATGGAGAAGCCTCCGGCTTCCTGCCGTCAAAGCTTCACGCCTGGGAGGGCGACGTGCACCTGGTGCTCCGCCCAAGCCGGCCCTTCCTCGCGACCAGCGTGGGCTTCGTCGGCCGATCAGACGGCCTGACCGATCTCGCCGACGGCCGGCTCGACCAGTCTTACCGCTCAACAGGCGGCGAGGGCGGCAACATCATGCTGACGGGCGCGATAGGCCAGATTGCCGAGGGCGAGACCGCTGAGCGGAGCTTCGTCATCGGCTTCGGGTCGACCGAGGCGGACGCCGAAGCCGCCATCGACGCCACCACCCAGACCGGCCTGGACGAGGTCCTGGCCCGCTTCAACGGCGAGGGCGACCGCCTCGGCTGGGAGGACTACCTCGCCGCCCTGACCGACCTGCCCCGCCTGGCCGAACAGTCCACCGACGGCGGCAAGCTGGCCTACGCCTCGGCCCTGATGCTGAAGGTGCAGGAGGATCGCACCCACGCCGGCGCACTGATCGCCTCGCTCAGCAACCCCTGGGGGGACACCGTCGACGCGACCAACAGTTCGACCGGCTACAAGGCCGTCTGGCCGCGCGACTTCTATCAGGTGGCCATGGCCCTGCTGGCGCTCGGCGACACCGAGACCCCGCTGGCCGCCTTCCGCTACCTGCCCCAGGTGCAGGTAGACGCCGAAACGCCGGGCAACACCGGCGCCACCGGCTGGTTCCTGCAAAAGACCCATGTCGACGGCGAGATCGAATGGGTCGGGGTCCAGCTGGACCAGACCGCCATGCCGATCATGCTGGGCTGGAAGCTGTGGAAGGCCGGCCTGGTCTCCGACGCCGAGATGCGGACCATGTACGGCCGGATGATCAAACCGGCCGCCGACTTCCTGGTGGACGGCGGCCGGATCGGCCTGCTGTGGAACGACCGCCAGGTCGCCCCGCCGTGGACCCAGCAGGAACGCTGGGAGGAGCAGGAGGGCCACTCCCCATCCACCACCGCCGCGGTGATCACCGGCCTGACCGTCGCGGCCGAGATCGCCCGCGCCTCGGGCGACGAGGCCTCGGCCGCCCGCTATCAGGCCGCCGCCGACGACTACGAGTCCAAGATCGAGGCGCGGATGTTCACGACCAACGGAGAATGGGGAAACCATCGCTACTTCGTGCGCATCACCCGCAACGACGATCCCAACGACAAGGCCCCGATCGGCGAGAACAACGGCCAGCCGGCTCAGCCCGAGGACCGCATCGTCGACGGCGGCTTCCTGGAACTGGTCCGCTACGGCGTGCGCGCGGCCAACGCGCCGTCGATCACCGACACCCTGCCAGAGTACGACGACCAGACCCGCGAGGATCGGTTCCGCGTCCGCTACGACGTGAACGGCGTCCCCGGCTACAGGCGCTACGGGAACGACGGCTATGGCGAGCAGACCGAAACGGCGGAAACTACGGCGTCGGCGGCCAGATGCACCCCGGCCAGCGCGGCCGGATCTGGCCCTTTTTCACAGGCGAGCGCGGCCACTACGAATTGGCCGCCCTGCTTCAGGACGGATCCGGCGACGAAGGCTGGTGGGCGACCAATCTCGGCGGCCTCCGCCAGACTTACGTCCGCGGCATGGAGAGCTTCGCCAACGGCGGCCTGCTGTTGCCGGAACAAGCCTGGGACGGTGTGGGGAACCCGACCCCGCACCGGTACCGACCCGGCCAAGGCACCAACTCCGCCACGCCCCTGGCCTGGACCCACGCCGAATACGTCAAGCTGCTGCGCTCGCTGGCCGACCGCGCCATCTGGGACCGGTATGCGCCGGTCGAGGAGCGGTACGCTCGCTGACGCTGGCGCCGGCGCGAGAGCGGGGCTAACGAGGACGCATGACCTCGGGCCCCGTCCTCGTCACCGGCTCGGCCGGCTTCATCGGCTTCCACACCGCCCGGCGGCTGCTGGCGCGCGGCGAGACGGTGATCGGCGTCGACAATCTGAACAGCTACTACGATCCGGCGCTGAAGCAGGCCCGGCTCGAGCGGCTGCGGACATTTCCGAACTACGTCCACCATAAGCTGGACCTCGCCGATCGTCCCGGCATGGCGGCTCTGTTCGCCGAGCACCGGCCGCGCCGCATCGTCCATCTCGGGGCCCAGGCCGGCATCCGTTACAGCGTCGAGAATCCGGAGACCTATGTCGATTCCAATGTCGTCGGGTTTCTGACCGTCCTCGAGGGCGCGCGAGCGGTGAAGGCCGAGCATCTGGTCTTCGCTTCCACCAGTTCAGTGTTCGGCGCCAGCGCCGCGCTGCCGTTCTCCGTCCAGCAGGGTGTAGCCCATCCGCTGAATGTCTACGCCGCCACCAAGATCGCCAACGAGGCCATGGCCCACAGCTACGCCTACGTCTTCGGCATCCCGACCACCGGCCTGCGCTTCTTCACGGTCTATGGGCCCTGGGGCCGCCCGGACATGGCCCTGTTCAAATTCACGCGGGCCATCCTCGATGGCCAACCGATCGACGTCTATGGCGAGGGCGCGATGGAGCGCGACTTCACCTACATCGACGACATCGTCGATGGCGTGGTGGCCGCGCTGGACGACGTGCCGGCCCGCGATCCGCGTTGGCGCTCCGACGCCCCGGGGCAGGCCACCAGCGGCGTCGCCCCCTGGCGGATCTTGAATCTCGGAGCGGGACGCCGCGAGAAGCTGTCCCGCTACATCGAGGTCCTGGAACAGGCCCTCGACCGCAAGGCCGTGCTCAACATCCTGCCGACGCAGGAAGGGGAGATGACGCGCACCGAGGCGGACGTGACAGAGACCCGCGACGCCCTAGGCTATTCGCCGTCGACCCCCATCGACGTCGGGGTGAAGCGCTTCGTCGACTGGTATCGCGACTTCTATCAAGTCTGACGCATCCGCGAAGGGCGAGATCAAACTTGCCCTTACGACAGGCGATGGCTGGATAATCCGCAACGTCACCGGATGTTATTGCACCGCACACGAAATGAATTGCCTGTTGCGGCGCAATAGGTTCCTATCCTTGTCCGCGGGTCGAACGCGGGTTCGGGCCGAGATCGTTGCGACCTCCCTGCCGGACGCCCTTCATGACCCGACCGCTTCTCGCCTGCCTCGCGACCCTTTCCTCCGTCGCTCTGGCGTCACCGGCGCTGGCCGCCCCCGCCGCCCCGCTTCTGGCCCACCAGGCGCCGCTGCTGCTGAACGAGGCCTCCGCCGCCTGGATCCTGACCTCGACGGCCCTGGTCCTGCTGATGACCTTGCCCGGCCTGGCGCTCTTCTACGGCGGCATGGTGCGCAAGAAAAACGTCATCGCCACCATCGCCCATTCCACCGCCGCCCTGGCCATCGTCACCGTCCTGTGGTTCGCGATCGGCTACAGCCTGTCCTTCGGTTCCAGCGGCCCGGCGACCAACGGGATCATCGGCGGGCTGCAAGCGGCCTTCCTGAACGGCGTCACCCCATCGACGGCCCACAGCCTGGCCCCCGGCCTGCCGGAGTTCCTGTGGATCGCCTATCAGCTGACCTTCGCCATCATCACCCCGGCCCTGATCGCCGGCGCCTTCGCGGAGCGGATCAAATTCTCGGCCTCCATCCTGTTCTTCGCCCTGTGGCACCTAATCGTCTACGCCCCGATCTGCCATCAGGTCTGGGGCGGCGGCTGGATGGGCTCGCTGGGCGTGCTGGATTTCGCCGGCGGCGCGGTGGTGCACGTCAACGCGGGCGTCGCCGGCCTGGTCGCCGCTCTGGTGCTCGGGCCCCGCCACGGTTTCGGCCGGGACAATATGGCGCCGCACAACCTTGCCTTCACCGCCATCGGCACCGGCCTTCTGTTCGTCGGCTGGCTGGGCTTCAACGCGGGGTCGGCCTGGGCGGCGGACGGGATCGCCGCGGTCGCCGCCTTCAACACCATCCTGGCCGCCGCCGCCGCCGCGATCGGCTGGACGGCGATCGAGTGGATCGACCACAAGCGGCCGACGCTTCTCGGACTGCTGTCCGGCGTCGTCGCGGGCCTGGTCGGGATCACGCCCGCAGCCGGCCTGGTCGATCCCAAGGGCGCCTTCCTGATCGGCCTGCTGTGCGGCCCGGCCTGCTACGCCGGAGCGGTCTGGCTGAAGCGCGCCCTGAAGTACGACGACAGCCTGGACGCCTTCGGGGTGCACGGCGTCGGCGGCATCGTCGGCGCGATCCTGACCGGCGTCTTCGCCACCGCCGCCATCAACCCGGCGGGCGAGAACGCCAATGTGCTGAACCAGATCATCGGCCTGCTGGCCGTCATGGCCTGGTCGGCCGTCGGCACCTTCGTCATCCTGATGATCTGCAAGTTCACCGTCGGCCTGCGCGTCACCCGCGAAAACGAGATCGAGGGCCTGGACTACACCCAGCATGGGGAGACCATTCACCAGTAGCGCGGCGCAATCCTTCCTTGAGGGAGGAACCGCAACGCACCCGCCTTCGCCGCGTTGACTCCGCCATGCCAGCCCGCGGCGAACTCGATACCTACAAGAAGAAGCGGAACTTCTCCGCCACGCCCGAGCCGGCGGGCAAGAAGGGCAAGGCCCGCCGGTCCGGGCTGCGCTACCTGATCCAGCGCCATGCGGCCACGCGCCTGCACTACGATTTCCGCATCGAGCTGGACGGCGTGCTCAAGTCGTGGGCGGTCACCAAGGCCCCCTCGCGCGATCCCTCGGTCAAGCGCCTGGCCGTCGAGGTCGAGGATCACCCGCTCGACTACGGAGGCTTCGAGGGGACCATTCCCGCCGGCAACTACGGCGCCGGCACGGTCCAGATGTGGGATCGCGGAGAGTGGGAGCCCCAGGAGGAGGATCTCGAGGCGGCCTTCCGCAAGGGCAGCGTGAAGATGATCCTTCACGGCGAACGGCTGGAGGGGAAGTGGGCGCTGATCCGCCTTCGCTCCGACCGCGGCAAGCCGTCCAAGCGCAACAACTGGCTGCTGATCAAGGAGAAGGACGAGTTCGCCGTCCCGGGCGAGGGCGACGCCAACATGGAGATCGACGCCTCGGTCACGACCGGCCGCAGCCTGACCGAGATCGCCGAGGGCCGGAAACAGTGGACCTCGTCCAAGCCCGTCGCGCGCAAGGCCCCGCCCAAGCCCCAGGCCCGGCCGGCCGTCACGGCGCACGCCAAGAAGCCGCACGCCTTCGTTCCGCTTCAGTTCTGCAAGGTCGCGGACTATCCGCCGCAAGGGGAGGGCTGGGCGCACGAGATCAAGTTCGACGGCTACCGCCTTCAGGTCGCTTCCGGCGGCGGCCGCGCCACGATCCGCACCCGCAGGGGCCTGGACTGGTCGAGCAAATTTCCGGAACTGGCCCATGACGCCGCCGCGTGGCCCGACGCGGTGGTCGACGGCGAGCTCTGCGCCCTGGCCGAGAACCATATGCCCGACTTCTCGGCGCTTCAGGCGGCCATCTCGGAGGAGGAGACGGGCGGGCTGGTCTACTTCGCCTTCGACCTGCTGTTCGAGGGGCCCGAGGATCTGCG
This sequence comes from Brevundimonas sp. CURTG3B2_SDJG, assembly GCF_057364705.1. NCBI lineage: Bacteria > Pseudomonadati > Pseudomonadota > Alphaproteobacteria > Caulobacterales > Caulobacteraceae > Brevundimonas > Brevundimonas sp. CURTG3B2_SDJG. The sequence goes on along the minus strand of NZ_JBNFOJ010000084.1, from coordinate 3,777 downwards.
CGATCTGCCGCTCTCGCACCGCAAGGCCCGGCTTCTCGCCTACATCGACCGCATCCCCAAGGGCGCTCGCTCGCGCATCCGCTACGTCGACCATTTCGCCACCACGGGGCAGGCGGTGTTGGAAAGCGCCTGCCGCATGGAGCTGGAAGGCGTAATCTCCAAGAAGCTGGACGCCCGCTACGTAGACGGCCGGTCTTCCACCTGGCTGAAGTCCAAATGCCGGGGTCGGGACGAGGTCGTCATCGGTGGCTGGACCTCCGAGGGCGACCGTTTCCGCTCGCTCATCGTCGGCGTCAGGGAAAAGGACGGCCTGCGCCACCTCGGCCGCGTCGGCACGGGCTACAACCAGCCGCTCCTGAAGACCCTGCTGCCCGCCCTGAAGGCCGCCGAGACCGACGACAACCCCTTCGTCGGCAAGGGTGCGCCGCGCAAGTCGCGCGCGGGCGGCCTGACCATCCATTGGACCCGTCCGATCCTGGTCGCCGAGATCGAGCACGGCGGCTACACCGACACCGGCTCGCTGCGCCAGGCGGCCTTCAAGGGCCTGCGTGAGGACAAGGCCGCCGCCGAGGTCGTCGAAGAACCACAGCCTCCCGCCGACCTCTCCAAAGAGAAGGGAAAAGTCTCGCGCCCCGCTCAGCTGACCATTCCGGGCGAGACGGCCGGCGGTCGCTCTGCCAAGGGCCGGCTGACCGTCGCCGGCGTCTCCATCTCGAACCCGGACAAGATCCTGTGGCCTGCCGAAGGCGGCCGCCCCGCCCTCACCAAGGCCGATCTGGTCCGCTACTACGAGATGGCCGCCGGCCGTATCCTGCCCCACGTCGCCGACCGGCCGGTCTCGATCATCCGTGCGCCCGAGGGGATCGGCGGCGAGCGGTTCTTCCAGCGCCACGCCATACCCGGCTCCAACCCGCGCCTGAAGCTGATCGACGTGAAGGAGCGCAAGCCCTACGTCGGCGTCGTCGATGTCGGCGGCCTGGTCGCCATCGGCCAGTCGGGCGGCCTGGAGCTCCATCCGTGGGGCTGCAAGCCTGGCGATCCGGAAACGCCGGAGCAGATCACCTTCGACCTGGATCCCGACGAGGGCCTGGATTTCGACGACGTCATCCGCGCCTCCAAGGTGGTGAAGGCCAGACTGGAGGATCTGGGGCTGAATCCCTTCGTGAAGACCACCGGCGGCAAGGGGCTGCACGTCGTCGTCCCCATCCGCGCCGACGCGCGCGCCCGCATCGACTGGGACCAGTGCAAGGCCTTCGCCAAGGCGGTGTGCGAGGACGTGCGCCGCGACGATCCCGACCGCTTCACCACCACGATCGCCAAGAAGGCCCGCGGCGGTAAGATCTTCCTCGACTATCTGCGCAATGGTCGCATGGCGACGGCCGTCGCGCCGTGGTCGCCCCGCGCCCGCCCGGGCGCGGGCTTGGCCTTTCCCCTGTCCTGGGGACAGGTGAAGACCGGCCTGGATCCTCGCGCCTACACCCTGCACGACGCCGCGGCCCTGCTGAAGAAGCCCGACCCATGGAAGGATTTCCGCGCCGCCGAGGCAAATCTGCGTCCGATCTTGAAAACCTTCGGGGTCTGAACGCCCATCCCGGATGACGGAGGGAAGGGGATTCCCCCATCACCCTCCAAACCGCTACAACCCGGGCCATGACCTCCGCCCCCCTGCCCGATGCCGGATCGAACTGGGTGGACCGCCATGCGCCGGAGGCCCTCAAGCCCTGGCTGAAGCTGGGCCGCTTCGATCGGCCGATCGGCATCTGGCTGCTGCTTCTACCCGGCTGGCAGGGGATCGCCCTGGCGCTGGCGGCGTACCGCGAGACGCCCGATCTCCATGATCTGTGGCTGGTCGTCGGTTTCGGCATAGGCGCGTGCCTGATGCGCGCCGCCGGCTGCGCCTTAAACGATATCGTCGACCGCGACATCGACGTGAAGGTGGCCCGTACCGCCGCCCGTCCGGTCGCCTCGGGGCGGATCAGCGTGAAGAAGGCGCTCGCCTTCACGATCGGCTGCAGCCTGATCAGCCTGCTGATCCTGCTGACCCTGAACTGGACCGCCATCTTGCTGGGCGTCGGCTCATTGGTCCTTGTGGCCGCCTATCCCTTCATGAAGCGCATCACCTGGTGGCCCCAGGCCTGGCTGGGCCTGACCTTCAACTGGGGCGCGCTGATGGGGTTCGCGGCGGCCACGGCTGCGACGCTGACGCTGTGGGAGGGCGGGGCTTACGCCGAGGGCTCCGCAGACCTGCTGCAACTGAACGCCGGCCAGCTCACCCTCGCCGCCATCCTCCTCTACCTCGGCGGCGTGTTCTGGACCCTCGGCTACGACACGATCTACGCGCTCCAGGACATCGAGGACGACGCCATGGTCGGGGTGAAATCCTCGGCGCGCCGCTTGGGCCCGAACGTCCGCCTCGGCGTCGGGATCTTCTACCTGCTGGCCGTTGTCCTCGCCGCCGGCGCGGGCCTGGCCGCCGGGCTGGGTCCGCTGTTCTACGCCGGCCTGACCGCCTATGGACTGCATCTGGCCTGGCAGACCCGCCGGATCGCGCCCGACGACGGCGCGTGGGCGTTGCGCCTGTTCAAATCCAATCGCGAGGCGGGTTTCATCCTGCTTCTGGCCATCATTCTCGGTTCGGTGCAGCTTTCGCTGTGAAGGAGATCCGCATGTCCCCGTTCTCGTCATCCTTGGGCTTGACCCGAGGACTGCTGCTCCTCGCCGCCGTCGGCGCGACCCTCTCCGCCTGCAACCGCGATCAGGAGAAGGCGGCGGCCCCCACGGCGCCCGGCCAGGCGGCGGCCGTCATTCCGGCGGAAGCGGCCGCGCCGATGGCGTTCGAAACCAAGACTCCCTACGCCAACGTCCGCCTGACGCTGCCTGAGGCGCTCAAGGGCCAGGGGGACCTGCACGCCGCCCTCTACGCCGAGGAGGTCCGCAAACTGCGGCAGTTCGTCGAAGGCGCCCAGGGTGACCGGACCGAGGCCGGCGGCGACGCCGACCAGCCGCCGTACGAGAAGACCATCACCGTCACGGCCGCCGGCGAAACCGCCAAGCTGCTCAGCCTGAAGCGCGTGGACTTCGACTATTCGGGCGGCGCCCACCCGAACACCCTCACCAGCGGCATCCTTTGGGACAAGGCGCTGAAACGACGGATCGGCTTCGCGGACCTGTTCCGCAAGGGCGCCGACCTGAGCGTCCTGGACCAGGCCCTGTGCTCGGCCATCAACGCCGCCAAGCGCGCGCGGGTCCCCGACAGCGCCGCGGTGACCCTGGGCGGCAAGGACTGGTCCTGCCCCCGCGCCGCGGCGACGGAGTTCGTTCTGACGCCGGGCGACCAATCGGGCAGGGCCGCGGGCCTCACCTTCCTGATCGGCCCCTATCAGGTCGGCCCCTATGCGGAAGGTCCCTATGAGATCGCCTTGCCCGCGACGACCTTCCGCTCGCTGCTGGCCGTGGCCTACGCCGACGAGTTCGGCGGCCGGCTTGCCAAGGCGGGCGACGTCACGCCGGTCGCTCGCTGATCCCGTTCAGTCGGCGAGGAACTGGTCCATCATCTCGGCGAAGCGCGCCGGCTGGTCCGCCATGATGAAGTGACGGCTCCCGTCCACCCGGATCAGCTTGACGTTCGGCAAGCTCGCATACTCGCGGGTCCAGACCGCGTCGGCCATGGCGGCCGGCGCCCCGCCCTCCGCGTCCGACGCGTAGGGGGCCCAGACCGGCGTGGTCATGGCGGCCAGGCCGGCCGCGCGTCCGTCAGCATCACCTCGCGGATCGCGG
>NZ_JBNFOJ010000083.1:0-10811 GCF_057364705.1 Brevundimonas sp. CURTG3B2_SDJG | reverse complement strand
CCGCCAACCCGGCCTCGGACGGCGAGGCCAGCGTTCCCGTCGTGCTGACCGCGCAGAACCTGCGCGCGTCTGCGCGCGGGCCTGGCCGCGATCCATGGCCAGGACCTGTCGGCGATCGAGATCGACGGCCTGGAAGGCCAGGTGGTCAACGCCTCGTGGCGGGCGCCGGTCGACGGCGGCCGCCGCCGGGCCCAGTGCCGGGTCGACGGCGACCTGGTCACCTGGAAGCCGGCCGACGCGCCGACCCCCGAACAGAACCGCTGGATGAACCAGTCCGGCGACCCGGTGACGCGCTTCGTCCTTGACGGCGACGCCATCACCATCAACACGACGCTCCCGGATGGGACGACCGCCACGGAAGAGTACGCCGTGGCTGCTGAGCAAGAGGCCCGCTGATGCCCGTCGCCAAGGTCAACGGCGTAGAAACCGAGTTCGAGCCCGGGATGACCGTGCTGCAGGTCGCCGAGCGCGCCGGCCACGAGATTCCGCGCTTCTGCTACCACGAGCGGCTGTCGATCGCCGGCAACTGCCGCATGTGCCTGGTCGAGGTGAAGCCCGGACCGCCGAAGCCGCAGGCGTCCTGCGCCCTGCCGGCCGCCGAGGGCCAAGAGATCTTCACCGACACGCCGATGGTGAAGAAGGCCCGCGAAGGGGTGATGGAGTTCCTGCTCATCAACCACCCGCTGGACTGCCCGATCTGCGACCAGGGCGGCGAGTGCGACCTGCAGGACCAGGCCGTGGGCTACGGCCGCGACGGTTCCCGCTACAGCGAGAACAAGCGCGCGGTCGAAGAGAAGAACATGGGGCCGACGGTGAAGACGTTCATGACGCGGTGCATCCAGTGCACCCGTTGCGTCCGCTTCATCACCGAGGTGGCGGGCGTGCCCGACATCGGCATGATCTCGCGCGGCGAGAGCGCCGAGATCACCACCTATCTGGAAAAGAACATCGACTCGGAGCTGTCGGGCAACGTCAACGACCTGTGCCCCGTCGGCGCCCTGACGCACCGGCCGTGGCAGTTCCACTACCGCCCCTGGGAGCTGAAGAAGACCGAGACCATCGACGTCATGGACGCCCTGGGCTCGAACATCCGCGCCGACAGCAAGGGCGCCGAGGTGATGCGCATCCTTCCGCGCGTCAACGAGGGCATCAACGAGGAGTGGCTGTCGGACGTCAGCCGCTACGCCGTCGACGGCCTGCAGCGGCAGCGCCTGGACCGGCCGTTCGTGCGCGAGAACGGCAAGCTGCGCGCCGCCTCTTGGGACGAGGCCCTGGGCCTAGTCGCCGACAAGCTGAAGGCCGCCAAGCCGGAGAAGATCGGCGTGATCGCCGGCGACCTGCAGGACGCCGAGTCGATGAAGGCGGCGCTGGACCTGTTCCGCGCGCTGGGCTCGGCCAACACCGACTGCCGCCAGGACGGCGCGGCGCTGGGATACGGCCCGCGCGAAGGCTGGCTGTTCAACACCGGCCTGCAGGGAATCGAGACCGCCGACGCCATCCTGATCGTGGGCGCCAACCCGCGAGTCGAGGCGCCGCTGCTGAACGCCCGCCTGCGCAAGGCCTGGCTGTCGGGCAAGACCCAGATCGGCCTGATCGGCGAACCGGCCAATCTGACGTTCGACCACCTTTGGCTGGGCGCCGGCACCAAGACGCTGGCCAAGCTGCCCAAGGCGGCGATGGACTTCCTGACCCGGGCCGAGCGGCCGGCGATCATCGTCGGCTCGGGCGCGCTGACGGGCGCCGAAGGTCCTGCGGTGCTGAACGCCCTGGGCGCGCTGGCCAAGAAGGTCGGCGTGGTGACCGAGGGGTGGAACGGCTTCAACGTGCTGCACTCGGCCGCCGCCCGCGTCGCCGGCCTGGACATGGGCTTCGTGCCCGGCGAGGGCGGCCTGTCGGCCGTCGACATGGTCAAGAAGGGCGCGCTGGACGTCCTGTTCCTGCTGGGCGCCGACGAGATCGACGCCTCGGCGACCAAGGCCTTCAAGGTCTATCTGGGCAGCCACGGCGACCGCGGCGCGCACGGCGCGGACGTGATCCTGCCAGGCGCGGCCTACACCGAGAAGGCGGGCCTGTACGTCAACACCGAGGGCCGGGTGCAGATGGCCGAGCGGGTCGTCTTCCCCAAGGGACAGGCCAAGGAGGACTGGGCGATCCTGCGGGCGCTGTCGGCCCTGGTCGGCCAGACGCTGCCCTACGACACCCTGGACGCGCTGCGCGCCAGGCTGATGGCGGACCAACCGACCTTCGGCCGCATCGACTATTTGCCGGCCCCGGCGTCGTTCGACGTCGGCGCGCTGGGCAAGAAGGGCGACCTGGGCGACGTGGCGTTCCACGCCTCGGTGCGCGACCCGTATCTCAACAACCCGATCGCGCGCGCCAGCGTGACGATGGCCGAGCTGTCCGCCCAGCGGATCGCCCCGGTCGCGATGGCGGCGGAGTAACCGATGACCGACGTCGTTCCCTCGCGCCCCAAGAACTGGCCCGCCGTGATCTTCCTGACGGTCGTCGGTCTGGCGCTCGCCGCCGGTTTGGCGGCGCTGGCCGTCTGGGGCTGGAGCCTGATCCCGGCCGCCTTCTGGACCGGCCCGGTGGGCTGGACGCTGATCACCGCCGGCGGGATCCTGCTGGTCACGGTCGGCATCCTGATCTCGCTGGCCTTCCTGCTGTTGGCCGACCGGAAGATCTGGGCCGGCGTGCAGATGCGCAAAGGCCCGAACGTCGTGGGTCCGTTCGGCCTGCTGCAGTCGTTCGCCGACTTCTTCAAATTCGTGCTGAAGGAGATCGTCGTCCCGGCCGGCGCCGACAAGGTCGTGTTCCTGATGGCGCCGCTGCTGACCTTCGTCCTGGCCTTCATCGCCTGGGCGGCCATTCCGTTCGCGCCGGGCTGGGTCATCTCGGACCTGAACGTCGGCATCCTGTACATCTTCGCCATCTCGTCGCTGGGCGTGTACGGCATCATCATGGGCGGCTGGGCTTCGAACTCGAAGTACCCGTTCCTGGGATCGCTGCGCTCGGCTGCGCAGATGGTGTCCTACGAGGTCTCCATCGGCCTGGTGATCATCAACGTCATCATCCTGGCCGGCACGATGAACCTGACCGGGATCGTGACCCAGCAGTCGGGCTGGTTCTGGAACTGGTTCGCCTTCGGCGGTGGCCTGACGACCCTGCCGACCATCATCGTGATGTTCCCGATGGCGATCATCTTCTTCGTCTCGGCCCTGGCCGAGACCAACCGCCCGCCGTTCGACCTGCCCGAGGCCGAGTCCGAACTGGTGGCGGGCTATCAGGTCGAGTACAGCTCGACCCCGTACCTGCTGTTCATGATCGGCGAGTACGCCAACATCGTCTTCATGTGCGCGATGATCAGCCTGCTGTTCTTCGGCGGCTGGAACCCGGGCTTCCCCATGGACTGGGCCGCCGACTGGCCGCCGTTCCTGCTGAACCTGTTCTATCTCATCGTGCTGTGCGGCAAGATCGTCGTGGCGTTCTTCATGATCGCCCTGGTGAAGGCCTTCGTGCCCCGCTACCGCTACGACCAGCTGATGCGCCTGGGCTGGAAGATTTTCCTGCCGACGTCCCTGGTCGCGGTCATCGTCGTCGCCGCCTGGCGCGTGTTCGGGGTGGGGGCATGACCCGCGCGCTGGCTCTTTCCGGCCTGATGCTGGCGGCCTTGGCCGCCGGCGGCTGCACCTCGGTCTTCAAGCCGATCCAGCCGGAGGCCGTCGGCTCGCCGATCGACCGGATGGACCGCGCCGAGAGCGCTCGGCAACGGGCCAGCCGGACGCATCCGGACTGCGTGATCGAACGCCAGGACGCCAGCCGGGAGACCCGGGCCCGGTCCGCGAGATCTGCGGGACGGAGAGACGGCCATGATCCGCTCGTCGCTCATCCTGCTGGCCGCCGCCGTCGCCGTGACCGCGTGCGCCGCCCAACCCTACGAACCCGAGCCGGTGTCCGCCTATCAGTGGCAGCGCCGGCAGGAACGCATCGAGCGGGAGGAGGCCCAGCGCCTGGCCCGCTGCGAGGCGATGGACAAACAAAGCGAACGGTACGCCCGCGAGTGTGCGCGCGCCGGGAGTGCGCAACCATGATCAACCGTCTCGTCCAGGCCGCGAAGGGCGCGCTTCTCGTCGACGCCGTCGGCGCGATCGGCCTGTCGCTGAAATACATGGGCCGCCCCAAGGCCACGGTGAACTATCCGTTCGAGCGCAACCCGCAGTCGCCACGCTTCCGCGGCGAGCACGCTCTGCGCCGCTACGCCAACGGCGAAGAGCGCTGCATCGCCTGCAAGCTGTGCGAGGCGATCTGCCCGGCCCAGGCCATCACCATCGAGGCCGAGCCGCGCTCGGACGGCAGCCGCCGCACGACGCGCTACGACATCGACATGGTCAAATGCATCTACTGCGGCCTGTGCCAGGAAGCCTGCCCCGTGGACGCGATCGTGGAGGGTCCGAACTCGGAGTTCACCACCGAGACCCGCGAAGAGCTGCTGTACGACAAGGATCGACTGCTCGCGAACGGCGACCGCTGGGAGCGGCTGATCGCGAAGAATCTGGAACTCGACGCGCCTTACCGTTAAGGCGCACACGCTGACCGGGGAGGGCGATTCCGCAAGGAGGCGCACCCCCATAACCGAAAGGGGCTTTGGCCTCCGATGTTGCAAGGCATTGCCTTCTATCTGCTGGCGGCGGTGGCCGTGGTGAGCGCCCTTCTGGTCGTCACCGCGAAGAACCCCGTGCACAGCGTGCTGTGGCTGATCCTGGCCTTCTTCTCGTCCGCGGGACTGTTCGTGCTGCTGGGCGCGGAGTTCCTGGCGATGCTACTGGTGGTGGTCTACGTGGGCGCCGTGGCGGTGCTGTTCCTGTTCGTCGTCATGATGCTGGACGTGGACTTCGTGAAGCTGCGCGAGGGCTACGCGCGCTACTTGCCGCTGGCGATGATCGTGGCCGGCGTGCTGCTGGCCGAGATGATCGTGATCTCGCTGACCGTGGTCAGCGGCGGCCGGGCGGCGGACGCGACCGGCCCGGTGGTCGCCGCCGACGCCTCGAACGTCGAGACGATCGGGCGCGTGCTCTACACGGACTATGTCTACTTCTTCCAGGCGGCGGGGATCGTGCTGCTGATCGCCATGATCGGCGCCATCGTCCTGACCCTGCGGCACAAGCCCAACATCAAGCGCCAGAACGTCGCCGACCAGGTGGGCCGCGACGCCAAGACGGCGATGGAAGTGAAGTCGGTTCCGACCGGCGCCGGCGTCACCCCCGAGGATCTGGTCTGATGGTCGTCACCCTGCAGCACTATCTGGCGGTCGCCGCCATCCTGTTCACGATCGGCGTCTTCGGCATCTTCGTGAACCGCAAGAACGTCATCATCATCCTGATGTCGGTCGAGCTGATCCTGCTGGCCGTGAACATCAACTTCGTCGCCTTCTCCAGCTACCTGAACGACGTGTCGGGGCAGGTGATGGCGATGTTCGTGCTGACCGTCGCCGCGGCCGAGGCCGCCGTCGGCCTGGCCATCCTGGTGACCTTCTTCCGCAACCGCGGCGACATCGCCGTGGACGACGCCAGCGTGATGAAGGGCTGACCGTGGACCTGCAGACTCTCGTCATCCTGGGCGTCTTCGCCCCGCTGCTGGGCGCCGCGATCGCCGGCCTGACCGGCCGCCGCATCGGCGACATCGCCTCTCAGGCCGTCACCACCGGCCTGCTGTTCTTCTCGTGCGTGGTCGCCTGGATCGTGTTCAGCCAGTGGACCTGGGGCGGGCTGGAGCCCTTCACCCTGACGCTGGCGCCCTTCATCCACGTGGGCGACTTCATCTCGAACTGGTCGATCCGCATCGACGCCCTGTCGGCGACCATGCTGGTGGTGGTGACGACGGTGTCGTCGCTGGTCCACCTGTACAGCTGGGGCTACATGGCCGAGGACCCGGACAAGCCGCGGTTCTTCGCCTATCTGTCGCTGTTCACCTTCGCCATGCTGGCGCTGGTCACCGCCGCTGACTTCATGCAGCTGTTCTTCGGCTGGGAAGGGGTGGGCCTGGCGTCCTATCTGCTGATCGGCTTCTGGTACAAGAAGTCGACCGCCTCGGCCGCCGCCATCAAGGCGTTCGTGGTCAACCGCGTCGGCGACTTCGGCTTCGCGCTCGGCATCTTCACCGTCTTCTGGATGTTCGGCACGATCCAGTTCGCCGAGCTGTTCCCGATGATCGCCTCCAAGGCCGGCACGGGCTGGGACTTCCTGGGCCACACCTGGTCGGCGCTGGATCTGGCGGCCTTCCTGCTGTTCGTGGGCGCCATGGGCAAGTCGGCCCAGTTCTTCCTGCACACCTGGCTTCCGGACGCGATGGAAGGCCCGACCCCGGTGTCGGCCCTGATCCACGCGGCGACCATGGTCACCGCCGGCGTCTACATGGTCTGCCTGCTGTCGCCGATCTTCGAATACGCCCCGATCGCCGGCCAGATCGTCGCCGTGATCGGCGCGGTGACGGCCCTGTTCGCCGCCACCGTCGGCCTGGCCCAGAACGATATCAAGCGGGTCATCGCCTATTCGACCTGTTCGCAGCTGGGCTACATGTTCTTCGCCGCCGGCGTGGGCGCCTACGAGGCGGCCATGTTCCACCTGTTCACCCACGCCTTCTTCAAGGCCCTGCTGTTCCTGGGCGCCGGCTCGGTGATCCACGGCATGCACCACGAGCAGGACATGCGGAAGATGGGCGGGCTGTGGAAGCTGCTGCCGATCACCTACGCCGTCATGACCATCGGCACGATCGCCATCACCGGCCTGGGCATTCCCGAGATCGGCGGCTTCGCCGGCTTCTATTCGAAGGACGCGATCATCGAGAGCGCCTTCGCCGCGGCGGCGTCCGGACACTCGCCGGTCGGCCTGTTCGCCTTCTTCGTCGGCATCTTCGCCGCCGGTCTGACCGCCTACTATTCGTGGCGCCTGGTGTTCATGACCTTCCACAACAAGCCCGTTTGGAAGGACGAGCACCATGGCGACGAGCACGCGCACGCGCATGACGACCACGCCTCGCACGCCCAGCTGGAGACCCACTCCGAGCCGGACGCGCACGACGACGATCACGCTCACCACGGCCCGCTGCACCCGCACGAGAGCCCGTGGGTGATGGTGCTGCCGCTGCTGGCCCTGTCGGTCGGCGCGGTGGCGGCGGGCTTCGTGTTCGCGCCCTATTTCATCGGCCACCACGAGGGCGAGTTCTGGAAGGCCGCGATCTTCTCGGGTCCGGCCAACCACGTGCTGCACGAGGCGCACAACGTGCCGACCTGGGTGAAGTGGTCGCCGCTGGTCATGACCCTGATCGGTACCGCCGTCGCCTTCTGGCTCTATGTCATCAAGGAGGGCATGGCCCGCCGGATGGCCGAGCGCGGCGGCGTGGTCCACGCCTTCCTGTACAACAAGTGGTACTTCGACGAGCTGTACCAGTTCGTGTTCGTCCGCGGGGCCAAGGGCCTGGGCGACCTGTTCTGGAAGGTAGGCGACGTGAAGATCATCGACGGCGGCGGACCCAACGGCTTCGCCTGGCTGTCGCGGAAATTCGCGGGCGGCCTGGCCCGCTTCCAGTCCGGCTACGTCTATTTCTACGCCTTCGTGATGCTGCTCGGCCTGGCCGGCTTCCTCGCCTTCGCCATCACCTCGTGGGGAGCCTGATCTCTTGCCCCAGATCCCCTACATCCTGAGCGTCGTCACCTTCCTGCCGCTGGTCGGGGCCGGCCTGCTGCTGCTGGTCCGCCTGCTGAGCAAGGGCCCGGCCGACGGCGCCGCGCGCTGGATCGCGCTGCTGACCACCCTGGCTGCCCTGGCCGTCTCGGTCGTGCTGGTCGCGAGCTTCGATGCGTCGAACCCGGCCTATCAGTTCATCGAGCGGTTCGAGTGGTTCGCCGGCGCCCAGTACCATCTGGGCGTGGACGGGGTTTCGATCCTGTTCGTCCTGCTGACCGCCTTCCTGATGCCGCTGTGCATCCTGGCCAGCTGGTCGACGATCAAGGACCGCGTCGTCGACTACATGATCGCCTTCCTGGTGCTGGAGACGCTGGTCATCGGCGTGTTCACCGCGCTGGACCTGTTCCTGTTCTACATCTTCTTCGAAGGCACCCTGGTGCCGATGTTCATCATCATCGGGGTGTGGGGCGGCGCGAACCGCATCTACGCGGCCTACAAATTCTTCCTCTACACCCTGCTGGGGTCGGTGCTGATGCTGCTGGCCATGCTGTGGATGGCCCATACGGCCGGCACCACCAGCATCCCCGAGCTGAAGACCTTCGCCTTCTCGGAGCAGGCCCAGCCGCTGCTATGGCTGGCCTTCTTCGCTTCCTTCGCGGTGAAGATGCCGATGTGGCCGGTTCACACCTGGCTTCCGGACGCCCACGTGCAGGCGCCGACGGCGGGTTCGGTCATCCTGGCCGGCATCCTGCTGAAGCTGGGCGGATACGGCTTCATCCTGTTCAACCTGCCGATGTTCCCGGATGCGTCCAGGACCTTCGCGCCGCTGGTCTTCGCCCTGTCGGCCATCGCCATCGTCTACACCTCGCTGGTCGCCTTCCGGCAGACGGACATCAAGAAGCTGATCGCCTATTCGTCGGTGGCGCACATGGGCTTCGTGACCATGGGCATCTTCGCCGGCAACGCCCAGGGCGTGCAGGGCGCGATCTTCCAGATGCTGAGCCACGGCCTGATCTCGGGCGCGCTCTTCCTCTGCGTCGGCGTGGTCTACGACCGGATGCACACCCGTGAGATCAGCTTCTACGGCGGGCTGACCAGCCGCATGCCGTGGTTCGCCGCCATCTTCCTGATGTTCACCATGGCCAACGTCGGCCTGCCGGGCACCTCGGGCTTCATCGGCGAGATCCTGACGATGACGGGGGTCTATCAGGTGTCGACCTGGACCGCGTTCGTGGCGGCCTCGGGCGTGATCTTCTCGGCGGTCTACGCGCTGACGCTGTATCGCAACGTCATGTTCGGCGAGATCACCAATCCCGCCCTGAAGACGATCGCGGACGTCGACAAGCGCGAGTTGCTGATCTTCACGCCGCTGATCGTCGGCACCTTGTGGCTGGGCGTCCAGCCCGGGCTGGTGCTGGACTACACCGACGCCTCGGTCCACGCCCTGACCGCCGCCTATCAACTCGCGATCGGCGGGTGAGACCATGATGCCTGACCTCATTTCCGCCCTCCAACTCTCGGCTCCCGAGATCACGCTCGCGGTCGGCGGCCTGGTGCTGCTGATGGTCGGCGCCTTCTCGGGCGACCGAGCGTCCCACGCCGTCTCGTGGCTGTCGGTGATCCTGCTGATCGCGGCGACCGCGGTGACGGTCACCGGCCCGCTGGGCCAGGCGTTCAACGGCGCCTATGTGGCCGATCCGCTGGCGGTCTACGGCAAGGCCGTGATCTTCCTGTCCAGCGCCGTGGCGATCGTGCTCGGCAACGGCTGGATGCACCGCGCCCGGATCGCTCGCTTCGAGTTCCCGATCCTGATCGTGCTGGCGTCGGCCGGCATGGGGATGATGGCGTCGTCGGGCGACCTGATCTCGCTGTACGTCGGCATCGAGCTGCACTCGCTGGCGCTGTACGTGCTGGCCGCCTTCCATCGCGACGACCTGAAGGCGTCCGAGGCGGGCCTGAAGTATTTCGTGCTTGGCGCGCTGTCGTCAGGCCTGCTGCTGTACGGCGCCAGCCTGATCTACGGCTTCGCCGGCTCGATGCGGTTCGAGGACATCGCGGCCTACGCCGCCACCAACCCGTCGCCGGGCCTGATCTTCGGCTTGGTGTTCCTGATCTGCGGCCTGGCGTTCAAGGTCTCGGCCGCGCCGTTCCACATGTGGACGCCCGACGTCTACGAGGGCGCGCCGACGCCGGTCGTGGCCCTGTTCGCCACCGCCCCCAAGGTCGCGGCTATGGTGCTGATCGCCCGCACCCTGGAGGGCGCCTTCGCCCAGTCGCACGACCAGTGGGCCCAGGTGCTGATCCTGATCTCGCTGATCAGCTTCGCGGTCGGCGCCTTCGGCGGCCTGGCGCAAAAGGACATCCAGCGCCTGCTGGCCTATTCGTCGATCGCCAACATCGGCTACGCCCTGCTGGGCATCGCGGCCGGCACCACCCTGGGGATCCAGGCGATGCTGCTGTTCATGACCCTGTACGTCATCGACCAGTTCGGCTTCTTCGCCCTGCTGCTGTCGTTGAGCCGGAACGGAAAGCCGATCCGGAAGATCGCCGACCTGGCGGGCCTGCGGAAGGAGCGGCCTGTGACGACGATCGCGCTGACGATCCTGTCGTTGTCGGTTCTGGGCATGCCGCCGCTGTCGGGCTTCTGGGGCAAGTGGGCCGTGTTCGGCGCCGCCGCCGACGCGGGCTACTGGATGGCCGGCGCCGCGGGCCTGGTGGCCTCGGTCGTGGCCGGCTTCTACTACCTGCGGATCATCAAGGTGATGTGGTTCGACCCGGCTCCGGAAGGGACCGCGGCGACCGACAAGGCTCCGGTCGAGGCCAAGACCATCGCCCTGGCCTGCGCCGCCTTCGCCTTCCCGCTGGTCATCGTCGGCCTGACCTGGCTGGAGCCGTTCGCCGCCGTCGCCGCGACGGGCTTCGGAGCAGGGTGAAGGTGTTCGCCCTCCATTCCTCCCCCAACGGGGGAGGGGGACCGTCCGGAGCCCACGGGGCGAAGGATGGTGGAGGGGCCTCAAACCGCGCTCGGTCCCGGCGCCCCTCCACCATGCTTCGCATGGTCCCCCTCCCCCGATGGGGGAGGAACTGGACGTCAGCCTTCCACCAGGGGCCCCAGCCCGTCTGCCGTGC
>NZ_JBNFOJ010000082.1:0-11016 GCF_057364705.1 Brevundimonas sp. CURTG3B2_SDJG | reverse complement strand
GGGGGCTCCGCGCTCGCTCCGACGCCCCTCCACCATGCTTCGCATGGTCCCCCTCCCCCGCAGGGGGAGGAATTCTAGTGCTCTCCCGAACCGCAGACAGCCTGTACTGGACCGGCCGCTACATCGAGCGCGCCGATTTCCTGGCGCGGATCCTGGAGGCGACCTTGCGTCTGGCCGCGATCCCGACGCGGGGCGACGGGGACGCCGAGACCGTCTGGGCCAGCGCCTTGGCCTCGGCCGGGGCGCCCAAGGCCCTGGGGCGGACGCCGACCGAGAAGTCCGTGAGGGAGTATCTGGCGTTCTCGCCGGACAATCCCTCCTCCATCACCGCCTGCATCACGCGCGCGCGGACCAACGCCCGGTCAGTGCGCACCGCCCTGACCATCGAGCTGTGGGAGGCGATCAACGGCGCCTGGAACGGCTTGGCCGACCAAGGGCAGCCGACGCGGCGCGACGACTTCGCCCAGTTCCTGGAGTGGGTGAAGACCGTCACCCTGTCGTTCGAGGGAGCGGCCTCGCGGACCATGCTGCGCAACGACGGCTACTACTTCCTGCGGCTGGGCGCGGCGATCGAGCGGGCGGACAACACCGCCCGTCTGCTGGACGTGAAGTACCATCTGCTGCTGCCCGAGGGCGAACGGGTGGGCGGGCAGCTGGACTATTTCCAGTGGACCACCTTGCTTCGCGAGGTGTCGGCGCTGACGGCCTATCGCTGGGTCTATCGCGACTCGGTCAAGCCGTGGCTGGTGGCCGACCTGCTGGTGCTGAACCGGCAGATGCCGCGCTCGCTGGCCAGCTGCCAAGCGTCGATCGTACGCTATCTGGAGAAGCTGGCGGCCGACTACGGCCGGCGCGGGCCGGCGCAGCGGCTGGCGGCGGAACGGATGCGGCAGTTCGACCAGTCCCGGATCGACGTCATCTTCCAGTCGGGGCTGCACGAGTACATCCAGGCCTTCCTGGCCGAGAACGGACGGCTGGGCCAGGCCATCCACGACCAGTACCTGAGCTGAGCGATGCGTATCCGGATCGACTACGCCACCACCTACGCCTACGACCGGGCGGCGCGGTTCATCATCCAGGCGCTGCGCCTGACGCCGCGGTCCAGCGAAGCCCAGCAGGTCCGGCACTGGAACGTCGAGACCGACGTGGACGCCCGCCTGCGCCGGACCGAGGACGCCTTCGGCAATGTGGTGCACACCCTCTACACCGAGCAGCCGACCCAGAGCCTGACGGTGCGGGTGTCGGGCGAGGTGACCACGACGGACGCGGCCGGGGTCGTGCCTCCGGACCAGGAGACTTTGTCGCCGCTGGTGTTCCTGCGGGACACCGCCCTGACCCGGCGTGACAAGCTGATCGGGGTGTTCGCCTCGGAGTTCTCGGCCCATCCCCCGCTTGAGCGCATGCACCGGCTGATGGCGGCGATCCACGGATCGGTGGCGTTCGAGGTGGGGGTGACGACGCCGACCCATACCGCCAGCGAGGTCCTGGCCCTGGGGCGGGGAGTCTGCCAGGACCACGCCCACGTCTTCGTCGCCTGCGCCCGACACATGGGCACGCCCGCGCGCTATGTCTCGGGCCATCTGGCGCGGCGCGACGGCGAGGATCAGCAGGCGGCGCACGCCTGGGCCGAGGCCTGGGTGGAGGACCTGGGCTGGGTGGGCTTCGACCCGGCGAACGGGATCTGCCCCACCGAGCGCTACGTACGGGTGGCGACGGGGCTGGACTATCTGGGCGCGGCGCCGGTGCGGGGGGCCAGCTATGGCGGCGGGGGAGAACGGCTGGCGGTGCGGCTGAGCGTCCGTGATGCGGACCTGCAACAGAGCCAGCAGCAGGCGTGATCGGGCGGTTCGACCGGCGGGAATCTGTTACCGTGGCCGGACTATCAACGGACGCCGGAGCGGGCGCGCGTCATGACCTATTGCGTCGGCATGCTGGTCGAAGAGGGGCTGGCGATGATCGCCGACACCCGCACCAACGCGGGCGTCGACAACATCTCGTCCTATCGCAAGCTGCATGTGGTGGATCATCCCGGCGAGCGGGTTCTAGCCGTCGCGACCGCCGGCAATCTGTCGGTGACCCAGACGGCGCTGGCGATGGCGCGCGAGGGCGTGCACCTGAACGTCGGCGAGGAGCCCGAGACGCTGGAGACGGCGCCCAGCCTGTTCCGTTGCGCCCAGCTCTTGGGCCATGCGTTGCGCAGCGTGCGCCAGTCGATCGCGCCGGCGCTCCAGGCCGACAGCCTGAACACCTCGGCCACCATGCTGCTGGGCGGCCAGATCAAGGGCGGCCAGATGGGGCTGTACCTGATCTACAGCCAGGGCAATTTCATCGAGTGCGGCCGGGACACGCCCTATCTGCAGATCGGCGAGCTGAAGTACGGCAAGCCGATCCTGGAGAGCGGGTTGGAGTACGGGGCGCCGCTGGCGGAGGCGGTGAAGCTGGGCCTGATCTCGTTCTCGACCACGATGCGCTCGAACGTCGGCGTGGGCGCGCCGTTCGACATGCTGACCCTGCGCCGCGACTATCTGAGCGGGGAGCAGCGGCGGATCGAGGAGGACGACTCCTACTTCACCGACTTGCACGACCAGTGGACGCGCGCCCAGGCCCAGGCCCGCCGGGCGATGCCCGAGCCGCCCTGGATGATGGGCGGTCCCCGGCTGGCGGCCGCCCGGAGCTGAGGCCCCAGGCGGTTCCGAGCGCCTAGCGCGCCGGTTCGACCAGCAGGCCGACGATGCGCCGCAAGACCGGCAGGACGCCCAAAAGCACCGGGAAGGCCACCACTCACGACAAGCCCCAGGCGGTCATCCACGCCGCCGGGAAGGTCGACGAGAGGCCGAGGTTGCGCAAGGTGGCGATCGCCGAGACCACGAAGGTCATGATCACTGACAGGACCAGGGGCTGGACCAGGGCTGCGTAGCGCGACGGCAGGCGTCGGAAGACGATGCTGGAGGGGTGCATTGAGCATCTCTCTGAAAGAAGGTCGTCGGCCGTGTCGCATCCGCCGGTCGCCCGGCGCCCCGGCCGCGACCGGGGGATGCGTTGTCTGACGTGAGACACTTACGGCCGCCCGACGACGACGGCGACTTCCTAGCGATCTTGCGAATGGATCGCAAGTGCTTGCGCCCAGAGGGATCGGGGTGACGCAGCGGCGCCTTGCGCGGGCCGGGGCGGGGCGCCTAGCGTGCGGCATGGCCGCCTTCGACACCCCGTCCACCCCCGCCGACTTCGTCTTCTTCGAGCCGTTGCGGGTGCGCTGGGCCGAGGTGGACATGCAGGGCGTGGTCTTCAATCCGAACTATCTGGTCTACGCCGACGTGGCGATGGCCGAGTATTTCCGGGCGATCGGCCTACCCGGGCATGAGGGCACGACGGGTCTGGGGATCGACATGTTCGCCGCCGGCGCGAAGCTGGATTCCGGGCGTCGGCCCGTTTCGACGACATGCTGCGGCTCGGGGCGCGGATCGAGCGGTTCGGCCGAACGTCGTTCCAGCCCCGGGTGGGAATCTTCCGGGGCGACGAACTGCTGGCCGACGTGGGCCTGACCTATGTGTGCGTGGCGCTGGACGGATCGCGCCAGGCCGTGCCGGTGCCTGAGGCCTTCATCGCGGCGGCGCGGGCCCTGGAGGGCGGCTGACGAGACGGGCCCGCCGCCGCTCTCTCGCCCGTCAGGTTTCGACGCGGGACCAAGCAGGGGTAAGGCGTTGGATCACCCGGCCGGGCCGCTGAAGCCCGGCGTCTGCCGACCGGAGACCGCCATGCGTCCGTTTCCCGTCCTGCTCGCCTTGGTGATGCTGGCCGGCTGTTCGCCGCCGGCTGAGCAGAACGCCGCCCCCAAGGAGGCGGAACCCGCGGCCGAGGCGCCGCGCCCATCCCCGACTCCGTCGGCGATCACCGAGGTGGACTGGGCCGTGTTCGAGGCGTCCGCCCCCCAGGGGCTGAAGGACAGCCTGGCCGAGGCCGACGGCGTCTGCCGGTCGGACGGCGGACGGATCGAGGTGGGGCCGCAGGGGCTGCGCGCGGCCGACATCAACGGCGACGGCCAGCCCGACTATGTCGTCGACTACAGCGGCGGAGTCGGATGCGCGGGCGCCGAATCGGCCCAGTCCGCCTTCTGCGGGGCCGATGGGGCATGCGCGTTCGACGTCTTCCTGTCGCGGAACGGCGGGTACGTGCGGCAAAGTCTGCTGTTGCACGGACCGGAGTTGCGTCAGCGGGCCGGCCGGGTCGAAATCGTGGATGGCGAAGGCCGGGTGCTGGGCTGGACCGGCTCCGCGGTTGAAGTGATCCCCGTCCGCTGATCTGATCGATCGCGGGGCGTGCACCGTCAGGCCCGCCGTCCGGGAAGCGCGCTCCGACCGGGAGGCGCAAAGGGATCTGGAGCCGCAACCATGTCCAACCGCCTCGACCGCCGCCGGGTGCTTTCGCTGGCGGGCGGCTCCGCGCTTGCCTGCGGCCTGCCAGCCTGGGCCCAGAGCGGATGGCGATCCCAGGACTGGGCCGCGCTGGGCGCGGACGTGAAGGCCGAGTTCAAGTGGGCCTGGGATCACTATGTCGCCAAGGCCTGGGGCAAGGACGAGATCAATCCGGTGTCGGGGACGGCGCAGTCTTTCTTCATCGAGGGCCGGGACCTGGGCCTGTCGCTGGTCGAGGCGCTGGACACGCTGTGGATCATGGAGCTGGACGAGGAGTTCCAGGCCGGCGTGGACTGGGTGAAGTCCAGCCTCGACTTCGACGTCGACGCGATGAGTCAGGTGTTCGAGACCAATATCCGGCTGGTCGGCGGCCTGCTGTCGGCGCATCTGGCGTGTGGCGATCCGGTGGTGCTTGAAAAGGCGAAGGATCTGGCGGACCGTCTTTTGAAGGCCTTCGACGCTTCGCCGCACGGCCTGCCGTATCGCTACGTGAACCTGAAGACGGGCGCGGTGCGTGATCCCGAGACCAACCTGGCCGAGATCGGCACCTATGCGACGGAGTTCGGGGTGCTGGGCCGGCTGACCGGCGACGAGCGCTACTATGCGGCGGCCAAGCGGGCGATGGAGCATGCGCTGGACCGGCGGTCGGACATCGGCCTGATGGCGGCCAACATCCACGCCGAGACGGGCGAATTCATCAGCCGCAACGCCTCGATCGACGTCTATGCGGACAGCTTCTACGAATACCTGTGGGACAGCTGGGAGCTGTTCGGCGACACGGACATGAAGCGCTGGGCCGAAGAGTGCTGCGACGCGATGATCCGCCACCAGGGCAAGCGCTACAACGGCCAGCTCTGGTTCCCGATGGTCGACTATGAGACCGGCGAGGTGACCCGGACCTCGCAGACGGTGCTGGGCGGCTATCTGGCGGGGCTGCTGGGCCAGGTGGGCCGCAAGGCCGAGGGCGACGATTTCCTGGCCTCCTACACCGCCATGCAGGAGCGCTACGTCATCATCCCGGAATCGATCGAGGTCACGACCCAGACGCCGCGTGGGAAGGGCACGGGCCTGCGCCCCGAGTTCGCCGACGCCTGCCTGAACCTGTGGCTGGGCGACCGCGACGACCGCTACCGGACGCTGACGGCGATCCACTACCGCAACATGAAGGCGACCTCGAAGGGGCCTTTCGGCTACACCGCGCTGAAGGACATCACGACCCGGCCGATGGAGCAGGGCGACAACTGCCCCGGTTACTGGTGGTCCGAGCAGATGAAATACTACTACCTGATGTTCGCCGAGCCGAAGCGGGTGGATCTGGCGCAGCTGCAGCTGAGCACCGAGGCGAACGTGCTCAGGGGGTTCGTGAAAGGCTAGGGCGCCCGGCGCCCGCTCATCGAATACGGCCGCGCCTCAACTCTAGTCCCCCAGGTCATGTTCGGCGCCGCGCCCATGACGAAATGCAACTCGCCGCCGGCGCGGATCTCGTCGTGGCCGATCCAGGTCCGCTCCAGGGGGCGGCCGTTCAGGGTGACCGATTGGACGTAGACGTTCGCATCCGACAGGCCCTCGGTCGAGATGACGAAGCGGCGGCCGTTGGGCAGGTTCAGGGCGATCCGCTCGGCGAACGGCCGGCCGATGACGTACTGCCCGGACCCCGGCGTGACCGGATAGAAACCCATCGCCGTGAACATCAGCCAGGCCGACATCTGGCCTACGTCGTCGTTGCCGGCCAAGCCGTTCGGGGCCGTGTGGTACTGGGTGTCCATGATCTGCTTCAGCCGCGCCTGAGTGCGCCAGGGCGCGCCGGCGTAGACATAGGCATACGCACTGTGGTGGCTGGGCTCGTTGCCGTGGATGTACTGGCCGATGAGGCCGGCGATGTCCTCGGCGTGAGAGTAGTCCAGGCCGGTGTTGTCGAACTCGAACATGGCGTCGAGCTTGGCGACGACGGCGGCGTCGCCGCCCATGGCCGCTATCAGCCCGGCCATGTCCTGGGGCACGAACCACGAGTACTGCCAGGCGTTGCCCTCAGTGTAGTCCGAGCCATAGTTGATGGCGGTCGGGTCGAAGGGCTCGCGGAACGAACCGTCGGCGAGCCGGGCGCGCACGAAGCCGGTCGCCGGGTCGAAGGTGTTGCGCCAGAAGCCCGCGCGGCGGTCGAAGGTCGCCTGGATGTCGGCCCGGCCCAGGCGCTCGGCCATGCGGGCGATGGTCCAGTCGTCGTAGGCGTACTCCACGGTCTTGGAGGCGGCCTCCGGCTCGCGGTCGATAGGGACGTAGCCCAGGTCCATGTAGTCGCCCAGGCCGCCGTAGGGGCGATAGGTGGCCGAGGCGACCATGGCGTCCAGCGCGGCCTGACCATCGATGCCCTCGATCCCCTTCAGATAGGCGTCGGCGATCACCGGCACGGCGTGATAGCCGATCATGGTCCAGGTCTCCTGGCCGTGGAACGACCAGACCGGCAGGATGCCGTAAGGACTGACTTTCTGCGCCGCGATCAGGGAGTTGATCATGTCGGCGTTGCGGGTGTCGGGCTGGACCAGGGTCAGCAGGGGATGTTCGGCCCGGAAGGTGTCCCACAGGCTGAAGGTCGAGTGGACGGTGAAATCCGCCTGATGAACGGCGTTGTCCGGTCCCCGCCAGCGACCGTCGGCGTCGCCGTGGACGGCCGGGGCGATCAGGGCGTGGTACAGGGCGGTGTAGAGGCTGGTCCGCATCTCGGGCGAGGCCTCGATGTCAACGGCGCCCAGAGCCTCTTCCCAGGCCAGGCGGGTGCGGCCGCGCACGCCGTTGAAGTCGAAGTCGCCGCCTTCGCTGTCCAGGTTGCGGATCGCCCCGGCCTCGTCGACGGACGAGATGGCGACCTTGACCAGCAGGGGGCCCGCGATGGGGCCGAAGTCGAAGGCGGCCTCCAGGGCGCGGCCCTGGACCTGGGCGCGGTCGTCCAGCCCTCGGCCGGGCTGGCGGAAGCCGTTGTAGAGAACGCCTTCCTCGCGGTTCTGCAACTGGTAGCCGACCATCGGCTTGGAGAAGCGCATGGCGAAGTAGAGCTGGCGGCCGGGCGCCCAGCCGCGAGTCTCGCGGAAGCCGGTGACGACGCCGTCGGGGCGCACCCGGATGCGCGACCACAGGACCTTGCCGGGGTAGTCGTAGATGGACGGGCGGAAGTCGAGCAGGATGCGGGCGGGCGCGCTGCGCGGGAAACTGTAGCGGTGCAGGCCGACGCGGACGCCGGCGGTCAGCTCGGCGCGGACGCCCGAGTCGGTCAGGCTGACGGCGTAGTAGCCGGGCTCGGCCACTTCGGAGGCCTTGTTGTAGCGCGACCGGTAGCCCGAGCCGGGTTGGTCGGCCGCGCCGGGGTCCCAGCGCACCTCGCCCGAGATCGGTGTGATCAGGACGTCGCCCAGGTCCGAGTGGCCGGTGCCCGAGAAATGGGTGTGCGAGAAGCCCATGATGGTCGGGTCGTCGTAGCGGTAGCCCGAGGCCCAGTCGTAGGACTGGCGGAAGGGACGGTAGTCCGTGTCGGGGCTCAGCTGCACCATGCCGAAGGGCGCGACGGCGCCGGGGAAGGTGTGGCCCTTGCCGGCCGTGCCGATGAAGGGATCGACAGCCTCGAAGGGCGTCGGCGGCGCGGCTGGCGCTTCCTGGGCGGTCGCGCAGCCCGAAAGGCTCAGCGCCGCGATCACCGCCAACGTCGCCCTGTGGCCGATCCCCGCCATGAAAAGCCCTCCTGGTTCCCGCCCGGACCCTAGCAGGCGCGAACGGGCGCGCCACCCTCCAGGGCGGCCTCCGACCGCCGGGCGGAAACAAACCTTGTATCCGAGTCAAGTTGCGAACGATTGTCATTATCTGTAAGGCCGCCTCCTCAATCGCAAAGGGGCTGGCCATGACGACTTCTCACCGACGGTCGGATCGTGCGGGGGCGCGGCGGCGGGGCGCGCTGGCGCTGGCGTCGATCCCGGCGGCCGCGGCGGCCCAGTCCGCCGAGACTTCCAAGACGCCGGAGATCCCGCGCGAGGCCCTGCCGGTGGTGGTGGTGACCGAGCGCCAGGCGACGGCCCCCGCCTACGCCTTTGGCGACCCGATCGATTCGGGCCTGAGCCGGTTCGACGCCCGATCGGTGGAGGCCCGGGCGGCCGGATCCGGCGACGTCATCGACCTCCTGCGCCGGCTGCCCCACACCCAGTTCGCGATCGAGCGGGGGACGCGGGTGGACGAGGACAGCCTGCGCGACCTGCGCCCCGAGATGATCTCGATCTCGGGCGGGCGGCCGACGACAACCTGTTCACCCTGGACGGGATCGGCACCAACAGCCTGTTCGAGATGACCACGCCGGGGTCGCGGGGCACGTCGCCCGCCCATTTCGAGGACGTGGCGGGCGTCAGCGCCCAGAGCATCTTCATCGACACCAATCTGATCGGCGGCGTCTCGGTGCGCGATTCCAACGTGTCGGCCGAGTTCGGCCGGTTCACCGGCGGGGTGGTCGAGATCGTGACCCGCGAGCCGGCCCGGCGATACGGCGTCCAGGGCGGCGCGGGCTACACCGGGTCGGATCTGACCTCGTTCAGGGTCCCCGACGACTTCACCGGGACCCTGGCGGAGGAGCCGGAGTATTCACGCAGGCGCTGGAGCCTGTCGGTCGACCTGCCGCTCACCGAGCGGCTGGGGCTGCTGGTCGCCTACAACCAGTCCCGGGCGGAATCGACCTATCGCCGCTCGGCCAGCTATGGCGGCGCGGCCTACGGATCGGTGAGCGAAAGCGAGAACTATCTGATCAAGGCGCTGTACGAGCTGCCGGACGAGATGCGGCTGACGGCGCAGGTCACCCACGCGCCGTACCGCAGCGAGTTCGAGGGCCAGAACGGCATCCGCAACCGGGTCCTGACCCACGGCGGCGGCACGACCGCGAAGCTGTCGCTGGACGGGGTCCACGGCGCCGCGGACTGGAAGCTGGAGCTGAACCACGCCTGGTCGGACATGGATCGCGAGGCGCCGCGGTACAATTTCTCGCGTCCGACGGGCGGGTCGGTGAACTGGTGCGCGGCGACGTCGTGCACTGAGGGCGGCTTCGGCGACATCAACCAGAGCCAGCACGACACCACCGTGCTGGGCCGCTGGAGCCAGCCGCTGGGCGGGGGCGACCTGCGTCTGGGCTTCGACTACGATCGCATCCAGGCCCAGAAGCAGCGCCCCGAGGAGAACCGGGCCTATCAGCGCGGGACCTACGACGTCCGCACGGCCTGCGCTTCGCCGACCGATGTGGCGTGCATGGCGGGCGAGCATGCGCTGACCCGCTACATCTCGTACCAGCCGTTCGACTTCGACGTCGGCATCGACGCCGTCAGCCTGTGGGGCGAGTACACGCGCGACTTAGCCGGGGTCACGGTCCGGGCGGGGGTGCGCTACGACTACGAAAGTTTCCTGGGCAATCACAATCTGTCGCCCCGGCTGTCGGCGAGCCGCGCGCTGCCGTGGTGGGGGATCACCGCCACCGCCGGCCTGAATCGCTACTACGGCCGCAGCTTCCTGAGCTATGCGGTTCGCGAGAAGCGGCCCTCGAACCTGACCTATGAGCGGACGGGCGTTCTGACAGGCGGGCGGCTGCTGTTCTCGGAGAACTGGCGGCTGACGACGGTGGGCACGCCGGCGACCTATCGCAACGCCGACCTGGACACGCCCTACAGCGACGAGGCGACGCTGGCCT
This sequence comes from Brevundimonas sp. CURTG3B2_SDJG, assembly GCF_057364705.1. Taxonomy (NCBI): domain Bacteria; kingdom Pseudomonadati; phylum Pseudomonadota; class Alphaproteobacteria; order Caulobacterales; family Caulobacteraceae; genus Brevundimonas; species Brevundimonas sp. CURTG3B2_SDJG. The sequence continues at coordinate 900 of NZ_JBNFOJ010000082.1, read as the reverse complement.
TCACGGGTCCGGCGCCCCTGATCGGCGGCGAATGGCGGGTCAAGGGGATCTACCGCGAAGGTCACGACCTGATCACCAGCTCGACGACCGAGACCTTGACCTACGATGACGTCGGGCGGCCCCGGACCTATCGCGTTTCGCGCGCGACCAACGACGGCGAGAGCGAGTACGCGGGCGGCTCGCTCCAGTACCTGCGGACGATCGGGCGACACAGCTTCACCGTCTCGACCAGCTTCTCGAAGACCAGGAGCAACGCCCCGACCGAATACGACGTCGACGAGGAGGAGGAGCTGGGCGCGACCCTGGTCGTCTACAACGGCCAGGTCGTGTCGCTGCTGGACATCGCGCGCGAGAACGACCGGTTCGACTACGCCTCGCCCTTCGTGGCCAGCGTGGACTGGAGCTCGCGCTGGATCGACGATCGGCTGGGGCTGAACGCCGCCCTCCGCTATCGCGGCGGCTTCGACCGGATCGAGGACACCGGCGTCAACGAGCGGATCGACGGGGTCAACTATGACGTCTACGGCCTGATCGAATACGACCCGTCGGTCGATGTGGACCTGAACGCCAGCTTCGACCTGGTGCGCGAGGACGGGCGGCAGGCGACGATCGAGGCGCGGGTGTCCAACCTGCTCGACACCGTGCCCTACAAGAACATCGGCTTCACGACCAATCCGTACCAGCTGGGCCGGGTGGTCTGGGTCGGCGTGAACTTCCGGTACTGAGGCGTGGCGGGCTTCGCGACCAAGGCCGCCGCCCTGGGGGCGGTGACGTCTGTCTACGTCGGGGCCGGGCTGGCGCTGCTGAGCGTCGCGCCCGAGGCGACCGGAGGGGGCGCGCCGGTGATCGAGGTGACGCTGGAGCCCATGCCGAGCTTCAACGGCCCGGACGGGGCGGCCG
>NZ_JBNFOJ010000081.1:0-11021 GCF_057364705.1 Brevundimonas sp. CURTG3B2_SDJG | reverse complement strand
CTGGCGGCTCTGGAAGCCCCCGCCGCCCCCGCCGCGGCGCCGTCCGTGACCGTGACCGCGCCCGGCGTGACGCCGATGGTCGTCGAGGAAGTGGGCCGCCCGGGCGCCTGACCCCGTGGAAACCCGCACCCGTGCAACGCTGCGCCAAGCTTTGCATTCTTGAACGGGGTTACTGGCGCGGGGGCGCCGCTTGAGGCGACCGTTTGCACGACACCACCCACGACATTGGCGCCGACGCCGAGCAGGCCCGGATCGCGGCCCTGAAATCCTACGGGATGCTGCACACGGCCCCCGAGGCCGACTTCGACAACATCGTCGCCTTGGCCGCCCGTCTCTGCGAGGCGCCGACGGCGCTGATCAGCCTGGTCGCCGAGGAGGAGCAGTGGTTCAAGGCCCGTTTCGGCCTGGAGGCCCGCTCGACCCCGCGCAACGTTTCGTTCTGCGACCACGCCATGCGCGGGGAGCAGGTCATGATCGTGCCCGACGCGGCCCGGGATCCGCGGTTCGCCGACAACGCCCTGGTCGTCGGCCCGCCGAACATCCGCTTCTATGCGGGAGCGCCGCTGATCACCGCGGAGGGTCATGCCCTGGGAGCCCTTTGCGTCATCGACAGCGTGCCGAGGCCGGACGGGCTGAGCGCCCTTCAGACGCAGGCGCTGGAGGTCCTGGCCCAGCAGGTGGTGGCTCAAATGGAGCTGCGCCGGTCGCGCACCGGCGGACTGGCGGTCGCCGACCTGCTGGCCGAGAGCGAGGCCCGGTTCCGGGCGGTCGCGGACTCCATGCCCCAGATGGTGTGGTCGGCCCGGCCCGACGGCTTCAACGACTATTTCAACGCGCGCTGGTACGAGTTCACCGGGACCGAGGAGGGGGTCGGCCACGGCGACGGCTGGGCGGAGATGTTCCATCCCGACGACCAGGATCGCGCTTGGGCCCGGTGGCGGCGTTCGCTGTCGACGGGCGATCCCTACGAGATCGAATATCGCCTGCGGCACCGGTCGGGCGTCTATCGCTGGACCCTGGGCCGGGCGATGCCGATCCGGAACGAGGCGGGAGAGATCGTCCGCTGGTTCGGCACCTGCACCGACATCGACGACCTGAAGCGGATGGAGCAGTCCAAGGAGCTGGTCAGTCACGAGCTCAGCCACCGCATCAAGAACATCTTCGCGGTGGTGTCGGCCCTGATCGCGCTGTCGGCGCGCCGCTTCCCCGAGGCCAAGGACTTCGCGACGGCGGTCCGCACCCGGATCAACGCCCTGGCCCGGGCGCACGAGTTCGTCCAGCCGCACACCGAAGCCTCGCCGGCCGAGGGCGGGGTGACGCTGCACGCCTTCCTGTCGGACCTGTTCCAGGCCTATGTCGATCCCGACGGGGCCGCCCGGGTCAGGCTGTCGGGGGACGACGCGACCTTCGACGACCAGGCGGCGACGTCGGTGGCGCTGCTGTTCCACGAACTGGCCACCAACGCCGCCAAGTACGGCGCCCTGTCGGTCGAAACCGGCCATGTCGACCTGCAGACCCGCAGCGACGGCGACCGGTTCATCCTGACCTGGGCGGAACGCGGCGGCCCGCCGCTGACGGGGGCGCCTGAGCGGTCCGGCTTCGGCTCTTCCCTGGCCACCCTGTCGGTCGAGGGACAGCTGGGCGGCCGCTTCGAGCGCGACTGGAGGCCGGAGGGGCTGGTCGTGGTCGCCGACCTGCCGGCGACCGCGCTTTCGCGGCGACGCGCGGCGATGAATGTCGGCTAGCGATCATATATTGTGAAACCCGCAGGGGTTCCGGGGCGTTAGCAGCCCACGAAAGGTTCCACCGGCCCGTCATGCCCGCGCGTATACTGATCATCGAGGACGAGGCCCTGGTGGCCATGGAGCTGCGCTTCGTTCTGGAAGACCTCGGCCACGAGGTCGCGGGGATGGCGGCGGACGCCCGCACGGCGCAGCGACTGGTGCGCGAGACCGATATCGACCTGGCGCTGGTGGACATCCATCTGCAGGACGGCCCGACCGGGGTCGATCTGGGACGGCGGCTGGCGCGCGAAGGGGTGACGGTCGTGTACATGACCGCCAATCCGGGAATGGTGTGCGGCGGCGTGGCCGGAACCCTCGGCGTGCTGTCCAAGCCGGCGGACGAACGGGTGCTGCAGACGGCGGTGGAGTACGCGCTGCGCCGCCGATGCGGACAAGCGATCGAGTACGCGCCGCCCGGCCTGCAGCTGTTCGGCTGACAATGGCGTGAGGCCGTGGTGCGGCGGGCGCGCGGCCCAGATGCAAGGCTCCCGACCGCCAAGGAGCCTTTCATGCAGACCCGTCCTCTCGGCCGCAGCGGCCTGACCACCGCGCCCCTGGTGTTCGGCGGAAACGTCTTCGGCTGGACGGTGGCCCGCGAGCGCTCGTTCGCCCTCTTGGATGCGTTCGTGGACGCGGGATTCAACGCGATCGACACGGCCGACGCCTATTCGCGCTGGGTTCCCGGCAACCACGGCGGCGAGAGCGAGACCATCATTGGGGAATGGTTGAAGCGCCGCGGCCGACGCGACGACGTCCTGGTGCTGACCAAGGTCGGCTCGTCCATGGGCCAGCATGGCGACGACGACCGACGCGACCTGTCGCCAGGCTGGATCGAGCGGGCGGTGGAGGACAGCCTGAGGCGGCTGGGGACCGACGTCATCGACCTCTACCAGGCCCATTGGCCGGACGAGCGGACCCCGCAGGAAGAGACGCTGCGCGCCTTCGAGCGTCTGATCCAGGCGGGCAAGGTGCGCGCGATCGGCGTGTCGAACCATTCCGCCGCCGCCACCTCGGAGGCGCTGGCGATCTCGGCGCGCGAGGGTCTGCATCGCTACGAGACCCTTCAGCCGCACTACAACCTGTACAGCCGCGCCACGTTCGAGGGGGCGTTGCAGGATCTGGCGGTGAAGGAGGGATTGGGGGTGATCACCTACTTCAGCCTCGAGGCCGGCTTCCTGACCGGCAAGTACCGTACGGCCCAGGAGGCCGCCGGAGCGGCCCGGGGCGGGGCGCTGAAGGACCGTTTCGACGAGCGCGGCATGCGGATCCTGGCGGTGCTGCGCGGCGTGGCGGAGCGCAACGAGGCGACGCCCGCCCAGGTCTCGCTGGCCTGGCTGCTGAGCCGCCCGGCGGTCACCGCGCCGATCGTCAGCGCGACCTCTCTGGACCAACTCGCGGACACGCTGAAGGCCGCCGAACTGGTGCTGCCGGCCGAAGACCTGGCCGAGCTGACGGAGGCGAGTGAGGGGTAGGCCGCCTCCACCCGGCCGGCACGCGGCCACCCTCCCCGCTCCGGGGGAGGGTGGTCGATGCGCAGCATCGGCCGGGTGGGGGCGGCTGAAATCACCAGGCCCCGATCTTCTCCGCCTCCTTGTGGCTGATCGGGTGGCGGGCCTTGGCGTGATCTTCCTCGGCCAGGAAGCGGACCGCTTCGAGCGCGGCCATGCAGCCCATGCCGGCGGCGGTGACGGCCTGGCGGTAGATGTCGTCGGTGACGTCGCCGGCGGCCCAGACGCCCTCGATGGCGGTCGCCGCCGTGCCGGGCTTCACCACCAGATAGCCGCCCTGCTTGGTCTCCAGCTGGCCGGCGAACAGCTCGGACGACGGCGCGTGGCCGATGGCGATGAAGACGCCGTCGGCGGCCAGGTCGCGCGTTTCGCCCGTCTTGACGTTCTTCAGGCGCGCGCCGGTGACGTTGACGCCGCCGTCGTAGGACGCGCCCAGGATCTCGTCGATCGCGTGGTCCCAGATCACCTCCACCTTGGGATGGGCGAACAGCCGGTCCTGAAGGATGCGCTCGGCGCGGAACTCGTCGCGGCGGTGCACGACGGTGACCTTGGAGGCGAAATTGGTCAGGAACAGCGCCTCCTCCACGGCGGTGTTGCCGCCGCCCACGACGATGACTTGCTTGCCGCGATAGAAGAAGCCGTCGCAGGTGGCGCAGGCCGACACGCCGAAACCCTGGTATTTGGCCTCGCTCTCCAGACCCAGCCACTTGGCCTGGGCGCCGGTGGAGATGATGACGGTCTCGGCCAGCAGTTCGGTCCCGGAATCGAGCGTCAGCCGGAACGGCCGCTGGCTCAGGTCCGCCTTGACCACGATGTCGTGGATCACCTCGGTCCCGACATGCTCGGCCTGCTTCTGCATCTGCTCCATCAGCCAGGGGCCCTGGATGACGTCGGCGAAGCCCGGATAGTTCTCGACGTCGGTGGTGATGGTCAGCTGTCCGCCGGGCTGCAGACCGGCGATGACGACGGGGCTCAGCAGGGCGCGGGCGGCGTAGATGGCCGCGGTCCAGCCGGCGGACCGGACCCGATGATGGCGACGCGGACGGTTCTCGGAGTGCTCATGCCCCTATTTAGGCGCTGATTCCGCCGGGCGCGATGCTAGTCTGGCCGCTCGCGGCAAGGAGTCGGGGATGAAGAACAGGGGAGCGGCCTTCCTGCCCATCGGAATGGGCTCGGGCATCGCCATCGGCACGGCGCTGGGCGTGGCTACGGACAATCTGGCGCTCGGCCTCGCCCTCGGCGTCGCCATCGGGTCGGGCTTGGGCGTGGCCCTGATGGGCGCGGTCAACGCCCAGTCCAAGAAGGACGGCAAGGCTGGTTCCGGCGACGGCTCTCATGTCGCCGACGGGGGCTCGGACGGCGGCTCCGATGGCGGCGGCGGCGGCGACTAGCTCCGGCCTATCCGCGCTAAAATTTCCCGAGCCGCGCGTTCGGTTTCGTTCAGGGGCTCGTAGCCCCAGCCCTCCAGCGTCCCGTCGAAGGGCCGCGCGGCGCCGCGTTCGGCCAGGTCGGCATGCAGGCGGGCGAATTTGTCCGCCGGCCGGGTCGCGATCATCGGCAGGACGTGCACCGGCTTGCCGGTGGAGGCGGCTTCGGCGGCCATGTTGGCGCTGTCCTCGGTGACCAGGATCTGGTCGGCGTAGTGCAGGAAGGCGAAGTAGGGGTTGGGCCCGCTCTCGTCCCAGATCATTCCCGGCAGGCGGGCCAGCCGGGCGATCATCACAGCCTTCGCCCCCTCGGGCGTCCGGCGCGAGAACGTCAGCATCAGCGAGCCGCCGGCGGCCTGGACCGCCCCGGCGATGCGCTGGGCCAGGTCGGCGGCGTGGGCTTCGGTCAGGTCGTGCGTCCGGGACGCGGCCGCCGATCAAGGCCGCCACCCGGGGGCGGGGCAGGGGCTCCAGGCGATCCGCGAAGGCCGTGGCTTCCTGGGCCGCACGAGCGGGCGAGACGCGGTGGGGCGAACCGGTGATCGGCAGCACGTTCGGACCCTCGATCCGGTCATGGCGCGGGGCGACCACCAGGTCGAAGTCGCCGGTCCGCCAACGCGGATCCTGGGTCTGGACGACGAAGGTCCTGCCTCCCGAGCGTCGTTTCGCGGCGATCGACAGCGGCAATGTGGCGCGGCCGGTGGCGATCCACACGTCGGGCCAGGCCTCGCCGGGCGCCGGAAAGACGGGATCGGAGGACGGATCCAGCATCCAGGGCGTCTTCAGCGCCGAGGGCAGCTTGTCGAAGGCGGGGCGCCATTTTACGCGCCGCACGACGATATCGGACGGCGAAAGGCGCTGGACGGCTTCGGCCAATCCCAGCGCCTGGTTCTCCATGCCGATCCGGCCGTCGGAGACGACCTGGATCGAAAGCGGTCCGGCTTTCGGACCTACTTCCACTCGACCTTGAGGATTTCGTAGGCCTTCACGCCTCCAGGCGTGTTGACCTCGACCACGTCGCCGACCTCCTTGGAGATCATGGCGCGGGCGATCGGGGAAGCCACGGAGATCTTGCCCGCCTTCACGTCGGCTTCGTGCTCGCCGACGATCTGGTAGGTGCCCTCTTCCTCGGTGTCCTCGTCGACCACGGTGACGGTCGCGCCGAACTTCACCTGGGCGCCCGACAGCTTGGACACGTCGATCACCTGGGCGCGCGACAGCTTGTCCTCGATGTCGGCGATCGAGCCTTCGATCCAGCCCTGACGCTCCTTGGCCGCGTGGTACTCGGCGTTTTCGGACAGGTCGCCGTGCTCGCGGGCCTCTGAAATGGCCGCGATCACGCTCGGCCGTTCGACCGACTTCAATTGCTTCAGCTGATCGTCGAGGACACGGTAGCCCTCGGCCGTCATCGGCACTTTTTCCATATGTCGTGAATTTCTTGTCTTCGCCCGACTGGAGACTACTCGGCACAGGGATCGCTGGGCGCGCGCGACCGGCCCAAGAGGGTAGGGCGCCTAGGCCAAAGGTTCAAGGGCGCGTGGGATGGGCCTGTTTTCGGCCGCGGGCCTGAACCTGGCGGAGCAGGCTCCAGGCGAGCCAGCCGGTGAGAACCAGGCCCAAGGCATGAATGCTCCGGACAGCAGCAGGACTCCGGCGGCGATGAAGGCCAGGACGAAGGCTATGGCCGCGGCCAGGGCCGCGATGATCTGGATGGTCTTCGGGCGCATGGAGGTGTTAACGCCGGCGACGGCGGCGGGTTTCCTCGCCGATGCGGCGTTCCGCGTCAGGCGTAGGCGTACGGGCCGCCCCGCTTCAGCGCCGCCTGATAGGCCGGACGGGCGTGAATCCGCTCCAGGAAGGCGCGGCATCGGGGCTTGTCCGGGAAACCCGCGCGCGAGGCCGCGGCCTCCAGCGGGAAGCTCATCATGATGTCGGCGGCGGTGAAACGGTGGCCGGCGAACCAGTCGGATTTCGACAGGGCCGTTTCCCACCAGGCCGTGTGGCTGGCGAGTTGGGGGGCGATCAGGGCCGCCCGGACCTTCCTGGCGATGCCCGCGGCCACGGGTCGGGCCAGCAGGGGCGCGCGTTTGGGGATCTCACCAAAGATCAGCGCCAGCAGCAGCGGGGTCATGGCCGACCCCTCGGCGTAGTGCAGCCAGTAGGTGTAGCGCCGCGCCTCCTCGGTCCGGGCGGGCGGCTTCAGGCCGGCGTCGGGAAAGGCCTCCAGCAGATATTCGATGATCGCGCCGGTCTCGGCCACGACCACGTCGCCATGCTGGATGACCGGCGACTTGCCCAAGGGGTGCACGGCGCGCAGGTCCGCCGGAGCGAGCCGCGTCTTCGGATCCCGCTCGTAGCGCTTGACCTCGTATTCGACGCCCAGTTCCTCGAGCAGCCACAGGACGCGCTGCGAGCGCGAGTCGTTCAGGTGGTGGACGATGATCATCGCGCTGTCTCCGGCAAGCCTGGCCGTTGTGGGCCGTTGACGTCGCGTCCGTCCAGCCTCTTTCAGCGCGCCGGAACGCGGACGACGGGGCTGAGCGGCGAGACCCCGTCGGGCGAGAAGGCCTCGACCGCGAACCAGTAGTCCACGCCGGTGTTCAGGGCGCGGACCTCCAGCTGATCGCCGGCGTCGCGCAGGTCGTCGAAGTAGATCTGGTAGGTCAGGAACAGCCTGTCCGGCGCCGTGCCCCAGCGGACATTGTAGCCCAGGGCGTCGGAGACCGGCTGGATGCGGACCAGGGCGTTCCTCTGATCCTCCCCGCGGGTGACCCGGGCGGTCGGGCGTCCCGGCGCGATGCCGTCGGTGGTCCCGAACACCCTCAGATCGGAATGGCCAGGTGGCGGCCGCCACCTCGCCGTGCTCGTAGCGGATGAAGCGGGCGTTGACCGGCGTCTCGCCCTCGACGTAGGCGTTGGGCCGGTCGCGGTCCGAGTCCGAGAGATCGGCGAAAACCCGCCAGTCCGCGCCGTCGCGGGACCACAGGATGCGGAAGCGCGTGCGGATGTCCGGCCGCTCGGCGTAGATCCCGGACTGATAGTCGGCGTAGTTCACCTGGACGGCGTGGACCCGCTTCATGCCGCCCAGGTCCAGTGTCAGGGTCTGCCCGGCCTCGTTGCGGTCGGCGACCCAGAAGGTGCGCGGGTTTTCGTCCACGGCTCGGTCGGGCGAGAACTCCCCTCGTGTCGAGGAAGCCTCGGCCTGGACCTTGTAGGACAGCGGGAACCAGCCGGTGAACAGGGCCTCCGGATCGCTCACGCGTCCGGTCGGCATGCGCTGCGGATAGTCGCCGAAGCGGCTGGAGAAATGCATCTGGCCGTCGGGGGTGAAGCCGCCGGGGAACATCGCGATTCGCCGCTCGAAGGTCCAGTTGTGGCCGATCCAGGGGGTGCCGGTGTTCCACCAGTTGCCGTGACGGTCCTGGAAGGTCGAGCCGTGGCCGGCGCCCTCGACGAAGCCGCCGGGCTTGTAGCTGATGGGATTGTAGGGGGCGTATTCGAACGGCCCCAGGGGGCTGTCGGCGACGTAGACCCCGTTGGCGTAGGCGTTGTACTCGGTGCCGGGCGCTCCGTACTGCAGGTAGTAGCGGCCGGCGTGCTTGGTCATCCAGGCCCCCTCCATGTACGGATTGATCGCCGTGCCGTTCGGCAGGCCGCCCGAATGGTCCTGGCCGAACCGCTCCCAGCCATGGCGGTCCGGGTGCAGGACGTGCAGGCGCACGGGCTCGCCGACGAAGCGCACCGGCGGGGTCGGATCGATCTCGGCGCCGTACAGCGGATAGACGTTGGACGAGCCCCAGTAGAGGTACCACTTGCCGTCATCATCAATGAACAGGCCGGGGTCCCACGGGCCGGGCGGCAGCTTGTCGGCGGGCAGGCCGCCCTCGCCGAAAGATCCCTCCTCGTTGCGGCTGACCGCGCCCGGGACGGGGGGAAGGACGCGGGTGTGCCATTCCCACTGGCCGGTCTCGGGATGCTCGCTGACCAGCAGGGGGCGGGGCTCGAAGGCGGACTGCATCAGATACAGCCGCTCGCCGTCCGACACGGCGGCGGGGGCGACGTTCGACTCGAACGGCCAGCGGTTCGGCCGGACGTAGGTCCAGTCCAGAAGATCGGTCGAGGTCCAGTAGCCGTCGGCCAGGGTCTGGAACAGGAAGTAGCGGTCCCGGTGCAGCACGATCACCGGGTCGGCGCCGGTGCGATAGCTGATGCCCCGGTGGGTCTGTTCGAAATTGTACTTGTAGTCGACGTCGACCGGATTGGCCCAGGTGCGCGGGCGGGCCTCCTGGGCGGCGGCGGGCGCGACGGCCAGCAGAGAGGACAGGACGGCGGCGGCGATCATGGTGCGCATGATCCGGACGCTACCACGCGCCTTCCCATGGTTGAGTTCACGACCCGTTTCGCCCAAACCGGACGGATGACGACACCGGAACCCCGTCTGACCTCGCTCGCCCACGGGGGCGGATGCGGCTGCAAGATCGCGCCGGCGATGCTGCAGGACATCCTCAAGGGCCTGCCCCGGGCGGGCCCCTTCGCCAACCTGATGGTCGGGACCGAAACGGGGGACGACGCGGCGGTCTGGCGCCTGAACGACCGCCAGGCCCTGGTGGCGACGACGGACTTCTTCATGCCGGTGGTCGACGATCCTTTCGAGTTCGGCCGGATCGCCGCGACCAACGCCCTGTCCGACGTCTACGCCATGGGCGCGACCCCGATCTTCGCCCTGGCCATCGTCGGCATGCCGGTCAACGTCCTGTCGCCGGGCGCCATCGGCCGCATCCTGCAGGGCGGGGCCGAGGTCTGCGCCACGGCCGGCATCCCGGTCGCGGGCGGGCACTCGATCGACAGCGTCGAGCCGATCTACGGGCTGGCCGTCCTGGGCCTGGTCGATCCCGAGCACGTCCTGACCAACCGGGGCGCGCGGCCCGGCGACGTCCTGATCCTGACCAAGCCCCTGGGCGTCGGCGTCCTCAGCGCCGCCTTCAAGCAGGGGCGGTTGGGCCCCGCGGGCTATGCGGCCCTGGTCGCCTCGACCACCCGGCTGAACGCCCTCGGCGCGCAGCTGGCGGGCAGGCCCGGCGTCCATGCGGTGACCGATGTCACCGGCTTCGGCCTGCTGGGGCATGCGCTGGAGATGGCCCGCGGCGCGGGGCTGTCGGTTCAGCTGATCGGATCGCCGCCCCTGTTGGAGGGGGTGGAGGCGTTGGCCCTGGACGGCGTGCGAACCGGCGCGTCGGGCCGCAACTGGACCAGCTACGGCGGCGAGGTCGATCTGCCCGATGGCTTCCCGGATTGGCGCCGGGACCTGCTGACCGATCCCCAGACCTCGGGCGGCCTGCTGATCTCGGTCGCCGGAGACCAGGCCGAGGCGCTGCTGGCCCTGGCGCGTGCGGAAGGGTTCGAGCAGGCGGCGGTGATCGGACGCGTGGCGGAGGGGCCCGCACGGGTGCGGGTTCAGGCGTGATCCGGCGCGCGACGGAGCTGTCGCCCGAGGCCCGCGACGGCTTCGACGCCCTGATCGACGTGCGCAGCCCGTCCGAGTTCGCCGAGGATCACCTGCCCGGCGCGATCAACCTGCCGGTCCTGGACGACGCCGAGCGGGCTCTGGTCGGGACGGAGTACGTCCAGGGCTCGAAATTCCTGGCCCGGCGCACGGGCGCCGCCTTGGTGGCGCGCAACGTCGCCGCCCACCTGGAGGGGGCTCTGGCGGATCGCCCGGGAAGTTTCCGGCCGCTGGTCTACTGCTGGCGCGGCGGCCAGCGCTCGGGCGCCATGGCGACGGTGATGGGCCAGGTGGGCTGGCCCGTGACCGTGCTGGAGGGCGGCTACCGCACCTGGCGGCGACAGGTGGTCGAAGCGCTCTACGACCGTGCGCTCGGTCACCGCCTCGTGCTGCTGGACGGCCCCACGGGAAGCGGCAAGACGGCCCTGCTGGGCGGCCTGGCCCGGCGAGGGGTCCAGACCCTGGACCTCGAGGGTCTGGCCGGTCACCGGGGCTCGGTCTTCGGCGCCGTCCCCGGCGGGCAGCCGTCGCAGAAGGCCTTCGAGAGCGCCTTGCACGACGCCCTGTCGCGGCTGGATCCAGCCCGTCCCGTGGTGGTCGAGGCGGAGAGCAGCCGGGTGGCGCGCGGGTCCTGCCGCGCGGGGTCTGGGCCGCCATGACCGCCGCGCCGGCGATCGAGATCGGGGCTCCGTTCGAGGCCCGGGTGGCGCGCATCGTCCGCGACTACGCCGGCATCGCCGCCGATCCGGCCGCACTGGACGCGGCGCTGACCAAGCTGCCCAGGCACCACGCCAAGGCC
>NZ_JBNFOJ010000080.1:0-11061 GCF_057364705.1 Brevundimonas sp. CURTG3B2_SDJG | reverse complement strand
GGCGGCGGCGGCGCTGGCGACTGCCGGCGACGCTGGTGGTCACTCGCCACAGGCCCGGCTTGGGCCCATCCATCGAGGCGGGCGCCATGGCGCCGCCTTCGCCGGCCTTGGTCTCTCCTTCGGCGGCTCCGCCTTGATTACACGCAGACAGCATCAAGGCCGCGGCGCCGGCCAGCACGAACATGGAACGCATGAAAATCCTCCCGTCGGGCTGATCCCGACCCCGTGGAAACGGCTACGGTTGGGGTCGAGTTCCCCCGGGCGAGAACACCGGGCCCGCACATGGAGGTTTCTTAAGTGGCGTGATGCGACATTCACCCCTAGATCGAGTCATCCTCCCTCCGGACACGCCGTCGCCGATGCCCGACTACGACTATCAGAGCGACCGGCGGCCGTTCTCGCAGGTCATCGAGGACATCGGCATGAAGGAGGACCCCAGGCTGTACCTGGGGGAGCTGGTCAACGCCTTCGGCGAGCGGGGCTTCGGCGCCCTGATGCTGTTCTTCGGCATACTGAACGTGGCCATCGGGATCATTCCGGGAACCACGACGATCCTGGGCGCCCCGCTGCTGCTGATGGGAATCCAGCTGATCATCCGGCGCGACCAGCTGTGGCTGCCCAAATGGGCGCTGAGCCGGTGGATCGAACGCTCGGCCTATCGCTCGGGCGTGGAATCGGTGCTGCCGCGGGTCAGGCAGATGGAGCGGCTGTCCAAGCCCCGGCTGTCGATCATGACCAGCGAGGTCTCGGAGGTGCTGATCGGGATCGCCACCGCGATCCTGGCCTTCATCCTGATCCTGCCGATCTGGGGCGGGAACCTGATACCGGCGCTGATCATCTCGGCCTTCGGGTTCGGCCTGATGCAGCGCGACGGCCTGGCGGTGCTGATCGCCTGGTGCGCCATCGGCCTGATCTGCACGGCGGGTCTGATCATCTGGCTGGCCTGGACCTGGGTGTCGCCCTACCTGCTGCCGGTCTGGGACTGGGTGCACGGCGTGCCCGGCGCGGTCTGGGGTTGGATCAGCGGCCTGTTCGGCGGCTGAGGCGCGAGACGCCGGAGAGGTCTCCCCCTCCGGCGCCTGCGAGAACCCGAAGCGGTCAGCCGCGGAACAGCGACAGGACCAGCTGCGGCGTCTGATTGGCGATGCCCAGCGCCTGAACCCCCAGCTGCTGCTTGGTCTGCAGGGCCTGGAGCTTGGCGCTTTCCTTCGCCAGGTCGGCGTCCACCAGATTGCCCACCCCGCTTCCAGCGCGTCCGACAGCTTGCCGACGAACGTGACGTGGGTCGAAAGGGCCTTCGACTTGGTGCCCAGGCGCGCCAGGGCGCCGGAGACCAGATCGATGGAGGCGGACACGGCCGAGAGGGACGCGGTCGCCTTAGACAGGGTGTCGATCGCCTGCGACGCCGTGACCGTGACGTTCGTGCTGCCCAGGGCCAGGACTTCGGGCGCGACCGTCAGGGTCGACGAGCCCTGCGCGTTGGCCAGAGCCGAGAAACCGGTCGCGCCGGTCTTCAGCAGGTTGACCCCGTTGAATTCGGCGTTGGCGGTGACGGAGGCGATCTGGTCGCGAAGGGCCTTGAAGTCCTCGTTCAGGGCGGCGCGGGCCGCGGTCTTGAGCGACGCATCAGTCGCCGCGAGAGCCTTCTCCTTCATCTGGAGCAAGAGGTCGGAGACCGTCTCGCCCGCCGCCAGAGCCACGTCGACCGCGGCGACGCCACGGTCCAGCGACTGCTTCACCGCGTTCAGCGCCCCGATGTCGGCACGTTGGCCCTGGGCGATCGCCCAGATGGCCCCGTTGTCCTTGGCGTTCGCCACGCTCTTGCCGGTGTTGATCCGGTTTTGCGTGATCGAAAGCTGGGCGTTGGTCGCGTTCAGGTTCTGGAGCGCCACTTGAGCGCCCACGTTGGTGTTGACCGACATAACCATCGGGTAGTTCCTTCCATTCTGGTCGGTTGTGAACGGCCTTCTGGCCGTAGAACCGGTTCTGGTTCGCGCACGCCCACGCAAGGAACGGGCCGGGCCCAACATCTTGTTTTCATTGGATTGAACCGTATGGAAAGCTTGCCGCCCGGCAGTTTTTGTCCGGCGGAGCGGAAGGGCGCTTCGGACCCGCGGCGGAGAAAGGTCGGATCCAGAGAGTCTGAAAGGTCTGAAGTGGCGGTTGCACGGAAAAACACCGTGCGACGCGTGCAACGCGTGCAATGGGCGGGTTCGGCCAGACGCCTTGGGCGCGGGTCGACGGACTGGATTGTCAAAGACCAGAGCCAGCAGTCTTGCATGATGATGCGTCAGAAGCGGACGCATCCGCTTCGACCAGGTGAGCCCCAGGCTGCCGTACGAACCTTGGAGGGAGAACAACCGGCGCCGCCTGTCCTCCCATGGCCTTGGCGGGCGATGGGGAGGCGAGCCGTGCGCCTCAGGCCGCCTGGGCGGGGCCCGGCCCGGCGAGGCCCTGCATGATCATCTTGTTGATGTCGATCAGGGCCTCGAAATCGTCCTCGCCGCGCATGACCGCCGAGGAGTGGCGATTGACGAACAGGCTGATCGAGATGATCTGGGCGCGAAGGGACTTGTCCATGGCGTTGCCGTCGCTGGAGCAGTCCGTGGCCAGGGCGCTCCACAGGCGGCGGTTCCAGTCCAGCGCGTCGATGCGGGTCGCGATGTCGGCGATGTCCGCGCCCTGGGCCTGCATCAGGGCGCGGGTCACCTGGCCGAACAGGCGGTACTCCATCTCGCGGGGGTTCTCAGCCCGCGTGGCTGCGGTCTTGTACGCCTGAAGCGACATTCGCCAGACCTTCCTCGTAATCCACCAGTTTCCGGGCCGACATCAGGGCCTTGTAGTATTCGCGCGCCATCACGTGCCGGGAGGCGGCGATGCAGTCCGCCAGGACCTCGGGATTGCGGGTCGCCCCCATGAACTCGGTCAGGCGCGTGGCGAACTCGTCGTAGACCTTGGGGGCCGCGGTCTCGTCCAGGTACATCATCATGACCGGGAAATAGACGCGCCGCGCCGGGGTGTTGGCGTCCTCGGGCTGAAGGATGTCCTTCTCGCGCAGCACGCTGGCCTTGTTCTGGAGGATCAGCACGCCGCGGCGGTCGCCGTTCTGGACGACGGCTCCGTTCAGCACGAATTTCTCGCCCGGTTTGAGCGACAGCTTGAGCGGCATCTGGGCGATTTCCCTTGGAGCCCGGCGCGCACGTTAGAAAGCCGGGGACCAACGCAGGCTAAACAGTCGTGGTTAACCATGTCTTGTGACCCACCCCCGGATAGTTGCGGATAGTCACCTTCGGAATCCCCTCGCATGTCCGCCGCCGAACTCGCCCCCGAACAGGTTCATGCCTTCGCGCCCGCGGCCCAGGGGACCGCCGGGGACGCCGCCTCCCCCGAGGCCATCCGCCGCCTGTCGCGCCAACTGGCCAGCCCCAAGCTGAGCATGAAGGCGCAGAAGAGGGCGCTGGAGACGCTGAAGGGCGCGCTCATGGCCGTCCGCGCCGGCGACTTCGGCCTGGGCGCGCGGCGCGCCCTGGACGCACTGAAGATGGACGAGACGAGCGGGCTGGCCTGGCACGTCCTGGCCATCTGCCAGGAGAAGGCCGGCAACCTGGGCCAGGCGCTGCAGGCCTATGAGGCGGCGCTGAAGCTTCTGCCCAACGAGACGGACGTAGCGCACGACCTGGGCCGGCTGGCGCAGCAGATGGGCTATCTGGAGATCGCCGAGAAGCTGCTGCTGAAATATCTGGCGGCGGACCCGGGCCACATCGAGGCGACCAACAACCTGGCCTGCGTTCAGCGCGACCAGAAGCGCTACGGCGATGCGATCGAGACCCTGCGGGCGCTGATCGCGATCGAACCCGGATCGCCGGTGCTGTGGAACACCCTGGGCACGGTGCTGAGCGACCAGGGCGACATGACCACGGCGCTGACCTTCTTCGAAGAGGCGCTGCGCCTGGACCCCGGTTTCGCCAAGGCGCGCTACAACCGCGGCAACGCCCGTCAGCCTCTGGGGGACGCCCTCGGCGCCTTGGAGGATCTGGAAGCCGCCCTGCCCGGCGCCCAGAGCCCGTACGAGCAGGCGATGATGGGCATGGCGCGGGCGATGCTGCTGATGGGGCTGGGCCGCATTCCCGAGGGCTTCGAGGCCTATGAGGTGCGACTGGACCCGCATCTGCCCGAAGCCATGCGGGTGGTGGTGGACGCGCCGCGCTGGGACCCGAAGGGCGAGGACATCCGGGGCAAGCGCCTGCTCATCGTGGGCGAGCAGGGCATCGCCGACGAGATGGTGTTCGGCGGCTGCATCGGCGACGCGATCGACGCGGTCGGCCCGGACGGCAAGGTGTTCGTCGCCGTCGAGCCGCGTCTGGTCGGCCTGTTCCAGCGGGCGCATCCCCAGGCCGTCGTCGGCGGGCACAAGGCGGTGAAGCTGGAGGGGCGGATCACCCGCTACGTTCCGTTCACGGAGGATCTGGACGGCAGCCTGGACCGCTGGGTCCCGATGGCCTCCCTGCTGGCGATCTATCGGCCCACGCTGGAGAGCTTCCCTGACCGGCGGGGCTATCTGATCGCCGATCCGGAGAAGGTCGCCCGCTGGAAGGATGAACTGGAGAAACTGGGTCCCGGGCTGAAGGTCGGATTGCACTGGAAGAGCCTGGTGCTTAGCGGATCGCGGGCGCGTTACTTCTCAAGCTTCGAGCGGTGGAAGCCGGTGTTGACCACGCCCGGCGCGGTGATGGTCAACCTGCAGTGCGGGGACGTGTCCGAGGACCTGGCGGCGGCCGAGGCGGCCGGGGTGCGGATCTGGACGCCGCCGATCGACCTGAAGGACGACTTGGAGGACGTGGCGGCGCTGTCGGCGGCGCTGGACCTGGTGATCGGGCCGGGCATCGCTGGGACCAATCTGGCCGCCGCCGTGGGAGCGACGGCGTGGATGATCACCGCCCCGGACGACTGGCACTATCTTGGAACGGACAGATACCCGTTCTATCCGCACCTGCGCTTCTTCCGGCGCGACGCATTCGACGACTGGGAAGGCGCGATCGCGCGGCTCCGGACGGCGCTGGAGGCGGCGGTGGCCGATCCTGCTTCGCTGCGGGCGGCCTGACCGGTCCGGAGACGGAGGAGAGACATGGCGCTGGAGATCGAGACCCTGGTGGGCCGCCGGTACGCCGACCTGCAGGCGGAAGGCTCGCCGGCCGCCCCGGACGGGCCGCCTCCGGAGACGGTCGATGGTCGGGCCTATGCGAGCCAGCCGAACCTGGGCCTATCGCTGGTCCTCGACGCGGACGGGCGCGTCGACACGGTTCAGCTCTATCGCGAGGGCCACCAGGGGTTCGGCCAATATCGTGACGCAATCCCGGGCGGGATTGCGTTCGAGATGGATCAGGCGTCCGTGCGGCGCACGCTGGGGACGCCAGCCGACAGCGGCGCGGCGAAGACGCTGCCGCTTTTGGGCCTCGTGCCAGCGTGGGACGCCTTTCATATCGGCGCGTATCGCCTGCACGTCGAGTACGCGCTGGACGATAAGGGCGTTCGCCTGATCAGTCTCGGCCTGGTCGCCGCCGCTTCGTAGGACCGGAGGCGGAACGCCCGCCGTCCGGGCCGCGTTTCTCCTGCGTACAGGGAGACGATCATGCCCGAGTTGGACGACTACGGCGACGACCAGGAACAGTCCGAGACCTTCGACGAGACCCATATCGACGACGAGGGCGACGGCGACGTCCTGCTGGACGAGGCCGACCCGGTGCTGGACGTCACCCAGGCGGACGGCGACGCCGACGAGGACGAGTTCGACGAGGACGATCTGGACGACCTGGACGAGGAGCTGGGCGCTTCCGGAATCGAGGCCGAGGCCGACGCCCTGCTGGGCGTGGACGGCCAGCGGCTGACCGAGATCGACGCCGAGAGCGAGGGACAGCGCGGCGGCGACGAGGTGGAGCTGGTCTATTCGGGGCTGATGCGCAACTCGCGCGGCGCCCAGGCCAGCGCGGCCCATTGGGAGGCCAAACGCCTGTCCGACGACGATATCGCCGACCTGGGCTACGGCCCCGACGGCGACGAAGACCACCCTGAAAGCTGAGGCGCGAAC
Organism: Brevundimonas sp. CURTG3B2_SDJG; assembly: GCF_057364705.1. NCBI lineage: Bacteria > Pseudomonadati > Pseudomonadota > Alphaproteobacteria > Caulobacterales > Caulobacteraceae > Brevundimonas > Brevundimonas sp. CURTG3B2_SDJG. The sequence goes on along the minus strand of NZ_JBNFOJ010000080.1, from coordinate 4,976 downwards.
CGATGACCGCTCATGCCGACCATCTGAACAAGACGCAGGAAGACCGCGACCCGAACACCCCGCACGCCAAGAAGGCCCGGCGCGAAACCGGCAAGCCCGATCAACTGCGCGAGAAGGCGCACGAGGCCGAAGACCGGCAGGAGGCGCTGGTCGACGAGGGGGTCGAGGAGACCTTCCCCGCCAGCGACCCGGTGAGCGTCAAGCGGATCACGTAGGTGGCGGTTTCACCTCTCCATCGCCCTCCAAGGCGATGGAGAGGACAGATCGCGCAGCGATCAGGGTGAGGGCGACGCCGGCCCCGATCCTTTGCTCCCCCACCGCCGGCGTCGCCCTCACCTGGTCGCCGCTCTCGCGCCGACCTGTCCTCTCCATTCGCTTGAGGGCGAATGGAGAGGTGAGCGTCTTACCCCTTCACCCGCCAAGTGGCGCCGGCCGGCCGTCCATGACGACGACGTTCAAGGCGTTGAGGCGGTCGCGGATGCGGTCGGCCTCGGGCCAGTCCTTGGCCGCGCGGGCGGCGGCGCGCTGGTCCAGCAGGGCCTCGACCTCGGCCCGCAGGTCGTCGGAAACCTCGCCCTCAAGCCAGGCGGCCGGGTCGGACTGGAGCACGCCCAGGATGCCGGCCGCGGCGATCAGCTGGCCCTTGGCCCGACCGACGACGGCGTGGTCGCCGGCGGTCATGCCACGCTCGATCTCGCTGGAGAGAGCGAACAGGGCGGCCATGGCGCCTGGGGTGTTCAGGTCGTCCTCGACGGCCTTGAGGAACTCGGCGGGCGGCGCATCGTCCGAGGCCGGAACGCCGGACGATCGGTGCAGGGCGCCGTAGAGCCGGTCCAGCGACTTGCGGCTCTGGTCCAGAAGCGCCTGGTTCCAGTCCAGCGGCTGGCGATAATGAGCGCTGAGCAGGGCCCAGCGGACCACCTCTCCCGGCACATGCTGGACCAGGTCGTGCAGCAGCAGGACGTTGCCGAGCGACTTGGACATCTTCTCGGCGTCCATGGTCAGGAAGCCGTTGTGCATCCAGTAGCGGCTGTACTCGGCGTGCGGCTCGGTCCCGTGGGCATGGCCGTGGGCGCAGACGCCCTGGGCGATCTCGTTCTCGTGGTGGGGGAAGACCAGGTCGATGCCGCCGCCGTGGATGTCGATCGGCAGGCCCAGGGTCTCCTCGATCATGGCCGAGCATTCGATGTGCCAGCCCGGGCGGCCCTCGCCCCAGGGCGAAGGCCAGGCGGGCTCGCCGTCCTTGGAGGGCTTCCACAGGACGAAGTCGTGCGGGTTCTTCTTGTAGGGCGCGACCTCGACGCGGGCGCCGGCGATCATGTCGTCCAGATTGCGGCCGGAAAGGCGGCCGTAGTTCCGGTAGGACGAGACGTCGAACAGGACGTGGCCCTCGGCGGCGTAGGCGCAGCCGTGGTCCACGATGGCCTGGATCTGGGCGATGATGGCGCCGATGTGGTCGGTGACGTGGGGAGCGATGTCCGGGGGCGAGACGTTCAGCCGGCCCATGTCCTCCAGATAGGCGGCCTCGTACTTGGCCGTGATCTCGCCGATGGGCACGCCGTCGGCGGCGGCCTTGGCGTTGATCTTGTCGTCCACGTCGGTGACGTTCCTGGCGTAAATCAGATTGTCCGCCCCGTAGGTGCGGCGCAGGAGGCGCACCAGAACGTCGAACACCACCGGCGGGCGGGCATTGCCGATATGGGCGTAGTCCCAGACCGTGGGGCCGCAGACGTAGAGGGTCACCCGGTTCGGATCGCGCGGCTCGAAGACGCGCTTTTCGCGGTGCAGGGTGTCGTGGATCGTCAGCGGCATAGTGAGGCGGGGGCCTTGAGTTTTCTTGCAGGACGGACGGTCCGCCCCATATAGCCGTGCTGCCGCCTGCGCGAACAGCACGGACGGTCTATAAAGGGAGAGCGGCGCGCGTCCATCCGGGACCTTCGTTCCGGCGCTACTTCGCCGCTTGAGATCGAGAATGAGCGTAACCCCCGTCAAGCCTGTCCTGGTCGGCGAGAACGACGCGATCGTGCGCCCCAGCCGCGAGCAGGCGCTGGAGGCCGTGCGGACCCTGCTGGCCTGGGCCGGCGACAATCCGGACCGTCCAGGCCTGATCGACACGCCCAAGCGGGTGGTCGACGCCTATGCGGAATGGTTCGAGGGCTACGACGCCGACGCCGCCAATGAGCTGAGCCGCACGTTCGAGGACGTGCAGGGCTACGACGACATGGTGCTGCTGCGCGACATCGAGGTGGAAAGCCACTGCGAGCACCACATGGCCCCGTTCCTGGGCAAGGCCTACGTCGCCTACATCCCCGACGAGAAGGTGGTCGGCATCTCCAAGCTGGCCCGGGTGGTCGAGATCTATTCGCGACGCCTGCAGACGCAGGAGGTCCTGACCAACCAGATCGCCGACGCCATCGAATCGAATCTGCAGCCGCGGGGCGTGGCCATCCTGATCGACGCCGAGCACCAGTGCATGACGACCCGCGGCGTGCATCACCGCCACGTTTCGACCATCACCACGCGCTTCACTGGCGTCTTCAAGGCCGACGCGGCGCTGAAGGACCGGTTCCTGAAGCTGGCGAAGGGCTGATGGGCCGGGCGGCTCTGTCGATCGCAGGACTGGCCGCCTTGGCGTGCGCCTGCGCCGCCCCGCCCGCTTCGCCTACGCCCGTGACCGTCCGCCTGTCTCCGGGCGGCGGCGTCGCGGTGGACGGCGTCGAATCCGGACGGGAAACCCTGGCCGACGATCTGTGCCGGGCGCGCGGCGGTGAACGCCCGGGTTGTTTGGAAGGGCCATTGCGGATCGAGGCCGCCGCGGGATTGCCCTACGCGGATGTCCAGGCGGCCTTCGAGATTCTGCGTACGGCGGGCGTGGCGGACCACAATCTTGTCCTGATCGGGGAAGATTCATGAGCGAATGGCTCGCCTCGCGGGCGTAATTCCGGGAAACGCCGCGCTTGGGAACCCCAAGGCGACCGAAGCCGCTTTACAAGGCGGTTCCGGGACGCCAAGAGACGAACCGAAGCTTTCAGCGACGCTCGCCGCATGATGCGCCGGGCCTGATGGAGACACCCGCTCATGGGCGCCAAACTTTCCGGTCCGGGCAGCAAGGCCGGCACGATCCAGCAGAACTCTGACATCAACGTCACGCCGTTCGTGGACATCATGCTGGTGCTGCTGATCATCTTCATGGTCGCCGCGCCCCTGGCCACCGTGTCGATCCGCCTGGACCTGCCGCCGGCCGTGCCGCCGCAGAACCCGACCGAGCAGAAGGACCCGGTGTACATCACCATCCAGGAGTCCGGCTCGATCTTCCTGGCCGAGAAGCAGACCACGATCGAGACCCTGGCCGCCGACGCCTGCGCGGCGCTGGGCAACGGCGAGGCGGGCTGCCGCCAGGAGCGGATCTTCGTCCGCGCCCAGCCGGAGGTGAAGTACAACCAGTTCATGGAAGTCATGAACACCCTGCAGGAGAACGGCTTCTTCAAGGTCGGTCTGCTGAACGAAGACATCGAATAGGCTTCGCGCCCATTCAGGAATCAGAGGGCCGCGTCCGGCGAGGACGCGGCCCTTTTTTCATGCCCTCTTGCGCGTTCCACTGTTACAGCATAGTGGAACGCGCATGACGACGCTCTTTCCCCCGAACGCCGCCGCGCCCGGCCGCAGCCGCGTGGCCCTGTACGACGCCCTGCTGTCGCTGAAGACGCGCGACGAGGTCGACGCCTTCATGGCCGACCTGTGCACCCCTGCCGAGATCCGCGCCTTCGCCGAGCGGTGGGAGGTTGCGCGCCTGCTGGACGCGGGCGGCAAATCCTATCGCGAGATCGCCGCCGAGGCGCAGGCCAGCCCGACCACCGTGGTCCGGGTGGCCCGCTTCCTCAAGGAAATGCCTCACCAGGGATACCGTCTGGTGCTGGACCGCCTGAAAGCCTGAGGCGAGACCATGAGCACCGTGCAGGGGCGGCTTCGCATCGCCGTCCAGAAATCCGGCCGGCTGGCCGAGCGCAGCCTGGACCTGGTCCGCGACGCGGGCTTGCGGGTCGTGAAAGGCGCCAATGATCTGCTGTTCCGGGTCGAGAACTATCCCATCGACCTGCTGCGGGTTCGGGACGACGACATCCCCACCTTCGTCGCGGACGGGGTCTGCGACCTGGGCATCGTCGGCGAGAACGTGCTGGAGGAAGGCCGCAACGGCGGACCGATCGCCGAGGTGGTGATGCCCTTGGGCTTCGGCCGCTGCACGCTGAAGATCGCCGCGCCCGCGACGCTCGCCTACGACGGGCCGAAGTCGCTGGAGGGGCTGAGGGTGGCGACGTCCTATCCCCGCGTGCTGCGCCGCTATCTGGACCAGGCGGGCGTGCAGGCCGACATCGTGACCATGCGCGGCGCGGTCGAGGTGGCGCCGCGGCTGAAGCTGGCCTCGGCGATCTGCGACCTGGTCTCGACCGGGGCGACGCTGGAGGCCAACGGCCTGGCGGCCAAGGACACCGTGCTGGAGAGCCAGGCCGTGCTGATCCGATCGCCGATCGCGCCTGAGCCGGGCCTGCAGCACCTGCTGGAGAGCGTCGTCGAGCGGATGGCGGGCGTGGTGTCCTCGCAGGGCGCCAAATACGTGATGCTGAACGCCCCGCGCGCGGCGCTGGACGAGATCACGGCGATCCTGCCCGGCGCGGGATCGCCGACGGTGATGCCCCTGTCGGGCCGGGACGACGCGGTGGCGGTGCACGCCGTCTGCCAGGAAGCGGTGTTCTGGGAGACGCTGGAGAAGCTGAAGGCCGTCGGCGCCTCGGCCATCCTGGTGCTGCCGATCGAGAAGATGATGTGATGCGTCGGATCGATTGGAGCACCCTGGACGCCGCCGGCCGTCGCGAGGCCCTGGCTCGCCCGGCGCGGCGCGGCGATGCGCAGGTGAGCGACGGCGTGCGCGCCATCTTCGACGACGTGCGCGCCCGCGGCGGCGCGGCGGCGTCCGAGGC
>NZ_JBNFOJ010000079.1:0-11192 GCF_057364705.1 Brevundimonas sp. CURTG3B2_SDJG | reverse complement strand
TCGGCGCGGAGCGAGCGGGCCCAGCCGTGGGCGGCGCGGTCGGCGGCCAAGCCGCCCACCGCCGACAGGCAGGCGAGGAAGCACAGGACCGCGATGACCGCGGCTAGCCAAGACTCGCCTCCCGCCTCGCGGGGCAGGATCGGGTCGCGGCGACGAAGCAGGCGGCCCATCATGCGCGGCCTCCGGTCAAGCGGCCGTTCTCGAGCCTGAGGACATCCGCGCCGGAGCGCTCGGCCAAGGCGTCGTCGTGGCTGGCGATCAGGACGGTGGCGCCCAGCTTGTTGAGGGCCTGGAACAGCTTCAGCAGGCGTTCGCCCATCTTCGCGTCCACGCTGCCGGTCGGCTCGTCGGCCAAGATCAGGTCGGGGCGGGTGACGACGGCGCGGGCGATGGCCAGGCGCTGCTTCTCGCCGCCCGATAGGGCGGGAGGGTGGACATCGATGCGGTCGCCCAAGCCGACCCAGGCCAGCATCTCCTCGACGTCGCCGGCCCAGGCTTCCTCGCGCCCGCCGCCCAGACGCAGGGGCAGGCCGACGTTGTCGAAGGCGGTCAGGTGGTCCAGCAGACGGAAGTCCTGGAAGACCACGCCCATGCGCCGCCGGAAGCCGGGCAGGGCCGAGCGGGGCGCCTGGCCGGCATCCTCGCCGAACAGCTCCAGCGACCCGGACTGAGGCCGTTCGGCCAGGGTTAGCAGTTTCAGCAACGTCGACTTCCCGGCTCCGGACGGTCCGGTAAGGAAGTGGAAAGAGCCCGCGGCAAAGTCAGGTTAACGTCCCGAAGCACGTCGGGCGCCTCCGCATAGCCGAAACCCACGCCGCGAAGGCGGACGGTGTCGGGCGCGGAGGCGGAATCGGCGGCGCGGCGGGTCGAAACGGGCATTGATTTGGGTCAGGACGCGGCCGGAAAGCCGCGACGGGAGGGGGCGAAGAGCCTCGCAGTCAGCGACATGATACTGACCTGCCCGTCCTGCGCCACCAGCTATTTCACCCCCGACGAGGCGATCGGCCCGAACGGCCGCACCGTGCGCTGCAAGTCGTGCAAGCACACCTGGCGCGCCACCCTGGACGAGCCGCTGGAGCTGTCGGCCGCCACGTCCGAAACCGTCACCTTCGGCGCCCGCGAAGAGCCCGTCCCCGAATCGCTGGCCGAGACTCCGGCTCCCGAACTGCCCGCGCTTCCGCGCCGCGCCGAGCAGCAGCGCCGCCTGCGCCGCGCCGCGACCCATGGCGTGGTCTGGGCCGGCATCGCCTCGGGCTTCGCGGCCCTTGTCGGCGCCGCCTGGCTATTCCGGGTCGAAGTGGTGGAGATGGCCCCGCGGACGGCCGCGGCCTATGCGGCCGTCGGCTTGACGGTGAATCCCACGGGTCTGGATTTCGAGGCCGTCACCGCCCGGCCCCTGGCCAACGATCCGGGCAAGGTGCTGGTGTCGGGCGCGCTGCGCAACGTGCGCGACGACGAGCGGATCGCGCCGCCGGTGCGGGTGGCGCTGCTGGATTCCCACGGCGCCGAGATCGGCCATGCGGTGGTGCGGATCGACGCCGCGCCGGTGCTGCCGGGCAAGGTGCAGGGCTTCGCCGCCGTGATTCCCGACCCCGGAGCCCGCGGCCAGGGCATCGGCGTGGATTTTTGTGCTGGACGACCCCGCCGGCCGCGGCCCGTGCCGAACCCGCCGCCCCGAACAGGGCTGAGACCCACGCCTGCCCCGGCCCCGCGCCCGCTCCCGGGCGCAGGCGGCCCACGGTCCGGGCCCGACGCTGCAGGCGGCCCGGGACCTGCGTCCGGCCCTGGTCCCCGGCCCCGCCGCGCCATTGGATCTGCAGCCGGTGGACGCCGTGCCCCTGGCGATGGACGAGATCACCGCCCCTCTCGACTCGCACGCCCCCGCCGCTGTATCGGCCGGGCATGGCTGACGCGCACCCCACGCCCACCGTCCTGCTTCCGGAATCCGAGGTCCAGCGCATCGTCGCCGACCTGGCCGCGAGGATCGCCCCGGTCATCGACGACGAGACCGTGGCCGCCGTCCTGCTGACTGGCGGGCTGTGGTTCGCCGCCGACCTGACCCGCGCGCTGGCGCGCCTCGGCCGCAACGTCCGCTTCGACGCCCTGTGGCTGGCGTCCTATGGCGACGAACAGTCCAGCCGGGGCAAGATCGACGTCTACGCCGACTTCCAGCGGCCCATCGCCGGCCGCCGGGTGCTGATCGTGGACGACGTGTTCGACACCGGCCTGTCGCTGGCCGAGGCGGTGCGGATCGCCACCGAGAAGGGCGCGTCGGAGGTGCTGACCGTGGTGTTCGCCAAGAAGCCGTGGCCCCTGCCCCGCGCGCCAGAGCCGGACTTCGTCGGATGGGAGGCCCCGAACCGCTTCCTGGTCGGCTACGGCCTGGATCACGCCGGGACCCTGCGCGGCCTGCCGGACGTATGCGCGCTGGACTAGGTCGTCAGCGGCCCGCCGCTCGGCAAGCCGTCACAGCCATTCGGCCTTGGGTTCGCGCGCCCACATCTCGTCGTAGCTCGGCCGTGTCCGCACCACCGCCCAGCGGTCGCCGTCGACCAGCACCTCGGGGACCAGGGGGCGGGAGTTGTACTCGCTGGCCAGGACTGCCCCGTAGGCGCCGGCGCTCAGGAAGGCGACCAGGTCGCCGGCCTGGAGCGGCGGCAGCTTCCGGTCGCGGGCGAAGACGTCGGTGGATTCGCAGATCGGCCCGACCAGGTCGTAGGCGAGGGGTTCGCCTTCGCGCGGGGCGACCGGGACCAGGTCATGGAAGGCGTCGTAGAGGGCCGGGCGCATCAGGTCGTTCATGCCGGCGTCCAGCACCAGGAAGCGACGGCCGTCCGCCCGCTGGTTGACCTGGATGACGCGGCTCAGCAGCACGCCCGCGTTGGCGGCCAGCAGGCGACCGGGCTCGAAGGCCGCCTCGACCTCCAGCCCGTCCAGCACGCGGGCGCACATGGCGGCGTAGTCGGCGATCGAGGGCAGGTCGGTCTGGCCGTGGTACGGCACGCCCAGGCCGCCGCCGAGGTCCAGGCGAGTGACTTCGTGCCCCTGAGCCCGCAAGGTTTCGGCCACCTCGCGGATGGTGCGGAAGGCGGCCTCCATCGGGGCCAGCGTCGTGATCTGGCTGCCGATGTGGCAGGCCAGGCCCACCGGCGTCAGGTGCGGCGAGGCCGAGGCGCGGGCGTAGAGTTCGAGGGCCTCCTGGATCGGCACGCCGAACTTGTCGGTCGCGCCGCCGGTGGTGATCTTGGCGTGGCCCCCGGCGCCGATGTTCGGATTGACGCGGATAGCGACGGCCGGGGCCGCGCCCTCCTTTTTCCCTATCGCTCGACCCGCGGGGTCTCGCTGCTTAAGGGAGGCGGCCACGGCGATCAGGCGGTCCAGTTCGGCGCCGCTCTCGACATTGATCTGGCGCACGCCGGCGTCGATGGCGAAGGCCAGTTCGGCGTCGGTCTTGCCCACGCCAGAGAAGATGATCCGGTCTCCCGGAATCCCGGCCGCCAGCGCCCGGCGGATCTCGCCCTCGGACACGGTGTCGGCGCCGCAGCCTAGTTTCGCCAAGGTCGCCAGGACCGACAGGTTCGAGTTGGCCTTGACCGCGAAAGCGATCAGGGCGTCGCCTAGGGCGGGGCGGTGGCCGTCCAGCGCCTGGCGCAGCAGGCCGTAGTGCCGCTTCAGGGTGGCGGTGGAATAGACATAGGCCGGTGTGCCGACGGCGTCGGCGATCGCCTCCAGCGGCGCGCCTTCGGCGTGAAGCGCGCCGTCGATCCGGTCGAAATGGTTCAAGTCAGGCTCGATCGTCAGCCCGGGCGGTTGCCGGGGCCGTCATAGGGGTTCGAGGACGGGCCGCCGTCGATGGGCTGCTGGCGGTTGGGCTGGTTGATCGTGCCGGGCTCAGGCAGGCCAGGCGCCCGGCCGTCGCGCATGCCGCGCTCGTTGCGCTTGGCCGGCGGGGCGTCCAGGTCGGCCATGCGGCCGCATCCGGCCATGGAGACGGCGACCAGGGCGGCGACGCCCATGAGGACCAGCTTCTTCATCCCAACTCCCTACGCGAGGCGCGTCTTCCATTCGGCGATGCGCGCGCGGACCTGTTCCGGCGCGGTTCCTCCGAAGCTCTGGCGGCTGGCGCAGGAGGCCTCGGGAGTGAGCACCTTGTACACCCCTTCGGTCACGCCGGGATGCAGCGCCTGCAATTCTTCCAACGGCAGTTGCGACAAGTCCACGCTCAAGCTTTCGGCCCGTTTCACGGCCGCGCCGGTGACATGGTGCGCCTGACGGAACGGCAGGTTCAGTTCGCGCACCAGCCAGTCGGCCAGGTCGGTGGCGGTCGAGAAGCCCGCGCCGGCGGCGGCGGCCATCCGTTCGGTGTTCGGGATCAGGGCGGCGACCATGGCGGTCATGGCGCCCAGCGCCAGGTCCAGGGCGTCGAAGGCCTCGAACACCGGCGGCTTGTCCTCCTGCATGTCTTTGGAATAGGCCAGCGGCAGGCCCTTCATGACCGTCGACAGGGCGACGAACGACCCCATGATCCGGCCGGTCTTGGCGCGGACCAGTTCGGCGGCGTCGGGGTTGCGCTTCTGCGGCATGATCGACGAGCCGGTGGTCAGGTCGTCGGGCAGGCTGGCGAAGCCGAACATCGGCGTCATCCACACCACGATCTCTTCCGCCAGGCGGGACAGGTGGCCGGCGCAGATCGAGGCGGCGGCCAGGCTCTCCAGGGCGAAGTCTCGGTCGGAGACGGCGTCCAGGGAGTTGCCCATCGGCCGGTCGAAGCCGAGGGTCTGGGCCGTCATGTGGCGGTCGATCGGGAAGGGCGAGCCGGCCAGGGCGGCGGCGCCCAAGGGGTTCTCGTTCATGCGCGCCCGGGCGTCGGCGAAGCGGCCGGCGTCGCGGCCGAACATCTCGACATAGGCCATCAGGTGGTGACCCAGGGTCACCGGCTGGGCGGTCTGCAGGTGGGTGAAGCCCGGCATCAGGTCGCCGGCGTGCTGCTCGGCGCGGGCCAGCAGGGCGCGCTGCAGGCCCTTCAGCTGGTCGACCTGACGATCGCAGGCGTCGCGGACCCACAGGCGGAAATCGGTCGCCACCTGATCGTTGCGGCTGCGGGCGGTGTGCAGCCGGCCCGAGGGCTCGCCGACCAGTTCGGCCAGCCGGGCCTCTACGTTCATGTGGATGTCCTCGAACCGGTCCCGGAACGGGAAGGTCCCGGCGCGGATCTCGCCCTCGATCGCGTCCAGTCCCCCCAGAATGGCGTCGGCGTCGGCCTGCGCGACGATGCCGCGGGCGGCTAGCATGCGGCAATGCGCGCGGGACCCGGCCAGGTCCTGCGCCCACAGGCGCTGGTCGACGCCTATGGAGACGTTGATCGCCTGCATGATCTCGGCCGGCTCAGCCGAGAAGCGGCCGCCCCACATGTCTTGACCTTTCGCCGCCCCGGGGGCTTTGGTCGCGGGATCGGGAGGCGTCTGGTCGGGCATGAAGGTCTCGAAAGCGGTTTTGATCGCGGTCGGAGGGGCGTTGCTGGTCGCGGTGATCGGCGGCGCGGCGCTGCTATACGCCAAACCAGGCCTGATGGACAAAGCCGGCGCGCCGGCCCCGTCCGCGAAAAGCGAGCTGGCGCGTTTCGCCACGGGCCCGATCGCCCGGCTGGAGACCCCTGCGGCGCTCGAGACCGCCCCGGCCTATGTCTTCAAGACCCGCGACGGCGCCGACGCGCGGCTGGCGGATTTCCGCGGCAAGGTGGTGGTGGTCAACCTCTGGGCCATGTGGTGCGCGCCGTGCCGCACGGAGATGCCGACCCTGGCCCGGCTCGCCGAGGCCTATGAAGGCAAGGACCTGATCGTACTGCCGATCAACGTCGACGCCACGCCGGACGCCATCGCGGACGCCCGGAGCTTCATCGACGTGCACGAGCCGCTGCCGATGTACAGCGATCCGAAGTTCCAGCTGCCGTTCGAACTGCCCGGCAAGGGCAAGATGCCCCAGACGGTGATCCTGGACCGTCAGGGGCGCATCCGGGCGTCGTTCGCCGGCGAGGCGGACTGGGCCAGCGCCGAGGCGCGCGCCCTGATGGACGCGCTCCTGGCCGAGCCGGTCTGAACCGCCGCCCCCTTGAATAAGACGAGCGGCGGATCCGACCCTTAGTTCGCCTTCTCGTCGGCCTTGGTCTCGGCGCGCTGAGCGTCGGCCTCGTCGGCCATCTTGTCGGTGGCCTGATCCACTTCCTGGGCGGCTTCGCTGGCGCCTGCGGCGATGGCCGAGCCGACCTGGGCGGCCTCTTCCTTCAGCGCGGAGCCGGCGGCTTCGGCGGCTTCGCCCGTCTCGGCGGCGGCTTGGTTGGCGTCGGCCTGAGCCTGGTCCTGTTCGGCCTGGGTGCACGCGGCGGCGCCCAGCGACAGGGCGGCGATGGCGGCGAGGGCGAGAGTCTGGATGCGCATGGGAAATCCCCCTTCTGGCATTGAACCTTGACGGTAAACGCCGGTCCGCGGATGCGGTTGCGGCGGCGTTGCTGGACAGGCCGGGCCGACCGGTCGAACTGGGGCGCGTGCGCCGCCGGGATTCGGTCGCGGCGCAGGCCAGCGCGGGCGAGGAGCGAGGGTGATCAGAGGATTCTGGAAAGGATGGGCCAAGCGCGGCGCGCCCGGCCGCCGGCTGCCGCCAGGCGTCGACGAGGTTCGTCTGGTCCGAAGCGAAGCGGCGCTGAGGCTGGCGGAGCTGGCGGGCATTCTGGCGGCCCTGGACCAAGCCATCGAGGCGATGCGGCTGCTCGCGGCGGACCGGGGCAGGGCCAGGCCAGCCGGACAACTGGCCGACGTGGCGCTGCTGCGGTTCGCGATGGTCCAGTTCGTCGGCTGCTTCAAGGACCGGGGGGGATCGGTGCGGCTCACGCCGACGCAGGCGTTCGATCCCGTCGGCGTGACGTTCTTCGATCATGTCAGCGCCTTCGCCGACGAACTCTCCGGGGCTCATGCGCGCGTTGTGGGCGAATCCGAGACCGTGGTGCTGCTGAAGCGGGCGGGGGAACGCGCCGGGGTGATCGGCCTGACCACGCGCGCGCGCCGGCCGAGCCGTCTGACGGCGACGGAGTTCTCGAACCTGAGGGAGTTCATGGAGCGCGGGCGACAGGCTTACGCCGAGGCGTTCGATGCGGCGCGGGCCCAGGTCATGGCCGAGATCGAAACCATGGAGCCGGCCGATCTGCTGTCCTTGCCCTTGGCGGATCGGGCCTAGGGCCGGGGCAGCAGGCCCTCCATCAGCGCCTTGAAGGCCGGGATGGCCTTCCGGGACGTCGCCTGCGGATCCTGGGCGTTGGCGATCCACTGAGCCGCATAGGTCGAGGCGCCGCAGATCAGGCGCGCCGCCGCCTCGGAATCGATCGGCCTGATCACGCCCTCCGTCTTCAACCGGTCGACGCTGGCGGTGATGGCGGCGATGCAGCCGGTGGCGTTGGGCCACAGGGACGGATCGCCCAGGACCGCGGGGCCGTCGCGCAGGACGATGCGCTGGATCTCGGGCTCCAGCGCCATTTCGACATAGCCCAGATTCTCGTCCAGAAACCCCTGCCAACGCGAGGGGGCCGCCGCGGAGATGGCGTTCAGCCGGGCGCCCATCTCGGAATCGATCTGCAGCACCACCGCCAGCAGCAGGCCTTTCTTGTCGCCGAAGTGATGGTAGAGCGCCCCGCGCGTCAGCCCGGCCTCGGCGGTCAGGTCGTCCATGGAGGCCTCGGCGTAGCCCTTCTCGCCGAAGGCCTTGCGGGCCGCGGCGATCAGCTTGGCGCGGGTCTCGGCGATCATTTCCGTGCGGGGTTTCCGCGGCATCGGGTCGGTCCTGAAAAAGTCGGCTGCGCGTCATTGACATACGCGACGTATGTAACCACCTCGCTCACATACGAGATGTATGTAGGGCGCGAGAGGCGCGCCGCCAACCCGTCGAAAGGCCTGCCGCCGATGTCCAATCCCTATCGCGAGATCTTCAGGGCGCCGGGGGCCGCCGGCTTCTCCGCCGCCGCCTTCGTGGCCCGCATGCCGATCGCCATGGCTCCCATCGGCATCGTCACCATGCTGGCCCAGACCCATGGCGAATACTGGCTGGCGGGGGCGGTCGCGGCCGCCTTCACCCTGACCAACGCCTTCCTGGCCCCGCAGATCTCGCGGCTGGTGGACCGGTTCGGCCAGAGCCGCCTGCTGATCCCGACCACGGCGATCGCGGTCGCAGCCTTCGCTCTTCTGATCGCGGCGGCGAACCAGCGCTGGCCGACCTGGACCCTGTTCCTGTTCGCCTTCTCGGCCGCGGCCATGCCCAGCATTCCGGCCATGGTTCGGGCCCGCTGGACCGAACTGTTCCGGGACCGGCCCGAGTTGAACACGGCCTTCGCCTTCGAATCCGTGGCGGACGAACTGGTCTACATCGCCGGCGCCTCGCTGTCGGTCGGCCTGAGCGTCGCCCTGTTCCCCGAGGCCGGGGTCCTGACCTCGACCCTGTTCCTGGCCTTGGGCATGACCGCCTTCGTGGCGCAGCGCGCGACCGAACCGGCCGTGAAACCGGCGGGCGAGGGGCCGAGGCGTTCGGCGATCTCACTGCCAGCGGTTCAGATCCTGACCGCCGCGCTGGTTTTCGTCGGCGCCATCTTCGCCACCGCCGAGGTCAGCACCGTCGCCCTGACCCGTGATCTGGGCCAGCCCGGCGCGGCTAGCCTGGTGATCGGCGTTTATGCGGCGGGCTCGTTCATCGTCGGCCTGATCGTCGGCGCGCTGAACCTGAAGACGCCGCTGCACCGGCAACTTCTGGCTGCCTTGGGCGTGGTCTTCCTGACCACCCTGCCGTTGCTGCTGGCGAACTCCGTGCCGGCGCTGGCGGCGGCGATCTTCCTCAGCGGCGTGGCGATCTCGCCGACCTTCATCACGGCCTTCGGCCTGATCGAGCGCCGGGTCCCGGCCGAGGTGCTGACCGAGGGCGTCACCTGGGTGATGACCGGCATCGGCATCGGCATGGCCCTGGGCGCTTTCGTCTCGGGCTGGGTGGTGGATGTCTATGGCCCGAGGGCCGGCTTCTGGGTTTCGGTGGCCTCGGCGGCGATCGCCCTGACGATCGTCACGCTGGGGCAGAGGGTGCTGGGCGGCGGCGGTCGAAAGGCGGACGGTGATCTTCAGGCCAGTCCAGCGGAGTAACGGCCCAAGCCGTCCCGGAATTTCTGACGTGCGGCGCGGCGGCTCTGGAGCGGAGCCGTCGCGGGCCATTCGATAGACGCACGGGAAGGTGTGGTGGCTGGGGGACGGCTCGAACGGACACCCAAGATGGTTAGCTTGATGACCATCCGCACCTGACGCCGTCATATTGATCGGGCGGTGTCCCGCAGCATGTGCGGAACGGCTTAGCTTGAGCGCCTAAGTTGTGCTTAGTTTCAGCCATGGGTACGAACGATCCGCCAGAATACTCGTATGTGGCTTACATTGATGAGTCAGGTGATCCTGGCATCAAGAAGGTCAAGCCGCTCGACCACAACGGCTCGAGCGAATGGCTTATGCTTTCGGCGGTGGTGATCGCGGCGTGCCGTGAGGCCGAGGTCGCGGCATGGATCGCTGAGATGGCAACAGAGATGAATAGCCGCCAGATGCGCGACATTCATTTCGCAAAGCTCTCGCCTCGGCGAAAGCTCCTAGCTTGTGAGCACGTAGCGAAGCGGCCGGTTCGATGCTTCGTCGTTGCCTCCAACAAACAGAACATGCGCGGCTGGCAAAATCCTTGGGCCGAAAAGATCCCCTCGGACAATTGGTTCTATTGCTGGATGACCCGGCTGTTGGTCGAAAGGGTAACCCATTGGGTGCGGGCTCGCTCCATGGCTGAATACGGCGAGGTTCGTCGGGTGAAGCTTGTGTTCAGCGAGCGAGGAGGGCTCTCGTATAGCCAACTCAATGCGTACTACGAATGGCTACGCTCAAAGGGGGACAACCAGTTCCTGCCGCTCGGGAACATCGCGTACGACACGATCAGCATGCAGCTGATGGAGGTCCACAATCATGCGGGTCATGATGGTCTGAAGCTGCCCGACATCGTCGCGAGCGCCTTCTTTAAGGCCGCCGATGTCCATGACACTGGCGCTTCCGACGCAACCTTCGCTAAGGCGCTTGAGCCCCGACTTGCCCGTTGGCCGGATAAGACTGGTGGACAGATATCCGGCTACGGGGTCAAACTGATGCCTGGCTTCGGAAAGGTCCGACGCAGGGTCCAAGCCGGTCAATTGGAAGTCTTCCGTCACTTCGGATACCCGAAGCAGTGGTGGGCGGACGGCGGTCCCTAGGCCCGTCTACTCCGCCGCCTCGTTAGCCTCACTCTGGTGTGGGGCGTGCCGCGCGGACGCTACGGGGTTCGACCTACCCGTTGCCCGAGCCTAGGAACCAGTCTCAGTATCGCGACTTTCGGGCCTGTCGTCAAGAAATTGTTCTATGAATCAATCAGTTGCTAAGTCATTGAACAAGATTCGGTTTTGACTGGGCGGCCTCAAATACGGGGTTCATCGCTGTTGAAGAGTTGCGTAGAGGTCGGCGCGAACCTCGCTTTCATCGGTGGCGGGTATCGGAGCGGGATGCCTACCGATGTTTCGTCCGCCGCTGACGCCAGACAACACAAGTTCCCCGCTATCGACCCCGCCCTGCTTCGCATTGTTGAAGCGATGGCCCGCGCCCAAGCCGAGCGGGATTTCCACTTGGCCGCGGCCCAAGAGCTTGGGGGCCCGTTCGACGCTGGGTCGCCCGGTTGCGATCCATTAACGCCTTGTTTTCCTTAAGAAAATTTTGGTGGCTGGGGGCGGGCTCGAACCGCCGACCTGTGGGTTATGAATCCACCGCTCTAACCAGCTGAGCTACCCAGCCCCTTTAGTCGCAGGGGTCCGGCGGGAACTGGTCTGACCACCGGAAGAGGCGTGCGTATAGAGGCGACGCGCGGCGGATTCAAAGCCGGGTCCGAGCGCGTCGCTCCGCCACGGACCCGTGACGCCCGGCGCCGGAACGGTAACGGTTTCGGACGTGTTCCTTCGCCGACCTGTTCCAAGGGGATTTCCATGCGCCTGATCGCCCTTCTCGCCTCGGCCTCCGTGCTCTCCTTCGCCACTGCCTGCGGCGCCCAGAACGGCGGCGCGCCGGCCCCGGAGGGCGTCAGACGGGGCGGGCCGCTGGAGACCCGCGCCTGCCAATGCG
>NZ_JBNFOJ010000078.1:0-11224 GCF_057364705.1 Brevundimonas sp. CURTG3B2_SDJG | reverse complement strand
CGACTGCGCGGCGGCCGCGTCGGCGGCGGCGGCCAGGGCCAGCCCGGCGACCAATCCAGCGATGACGGCGCTCTTGCGCATATCCTGCCCTTCACGCCGCGACGGGGGTCCCGCCGCAGTCAATCCAGCAAGTAGACATCGCTGGTCGGCCCGGTCAACGGAACGGCGGCGCTGCGGGGGAGTTCCGCGCGACTCGACGGGACTCCTGTGGCGCGAGCGTCACGGCGAGAGCGGTCCGCGCCCCGAGTTCGCCGCTCCGTCGACATCAAGCGCCGCCGCCTGAACGTCTTCGCCTTGTCATCGCCCCTTTTCGCCGTGTTATAGAGCCTCGCTTCGGCTCCGACCCGTGTTCGGGCGCGCCGGCGTGTGCGACGGAGAGGCCGGCGCACGCCATATCGAATGGAGAACTCTCGATGGTGCTGGTTCGCGGCGCGACGCTCGCCCTTATCGCCTCGGGTCTGGTGCTGGGCGCCTGTTCCGCCGAACGGCCCTTCGGGCCCACCGTGGGCGACGTTTTCGGCGGCGGACAGCGCAACGCGGCGGCCGCGGCCCGCTCGGCCCAGCCGGGGATCGGCGTGAACGCCTTCCTGTGGCGCGCGACCCTGGACACCCTGAGCTTCATGCCGCTGGCCAACGCCGATCCCTGGGGCGGCGTGATCAACTACGACTGGTACACCGACGCCCAGACGCCGAACGAGCGCTTCAAGGCGACCGTGTTCATCCTGGACACGCGCCTGCGCGCCGACGCCCTGAACGTCTCGATCACCAAGGAAGTCCGCGACGCGTCCGGCGCCTGGGTCGGCGCCACGGTGGCGGCCCAGACCGAGACGGACCTTGAGAACGCGATCCTGACCAAGGCGCGCCAGCTCAACCTCCAGAACGCCCGCTGATCCCCCCCCATCGACTAGCCTCCTTCGGGCCCGTTCCTAGAGGAGCCGCCTGAAGGACTATCGTGGCCCGATACGAGCCCAAGACCGCCGAACCCCGCCAGCAGGCCCGCTGGGCGGCCGCCGACGCCTTCCGCACGCCCACCGAAGGGACCGGCAGGCCGAAATACTATGTGCTGGAGATGTTCCCCTATCCGTCCGGGAACATCCACATGGGCCACGCCCGCAACTACGTCATGGGCGACGTGGTGGCGCGGTCCAAGCGCGCCCAGGGGTTCGACGTCCTGCATCCCATGGGCTGGGACGCCTTCGGCCTTCCCGCCGAGAACGCGGCGATCGAGCGCGGCGTCCATCCGGGCGACTGGACCTGGTCCAACATCGCCGCCATGCGGGACCAACTGAAGCTGCTGGGCCTGTCGCTGGACTGGAGCCGCGAGTTCGCCACCTGCGACCCGGCCTACTACGGCCGCCAGCAGGCCTGGTTCCTGGAGTTGTTCAAGCGCGGTCTGGTCTATCGCAAGGACTCGGTGGTCAACTGGGACCCGGTCGACAACACCGTCCTGGCCAATGAGCAGGTGGTCGACGGCCGCGGCTGGCGCTCGGGCGCGGTCGTCGAGAAGCGCAAGCTGAACCAGTGGTTCCTGCGCATCACCGACTATGCGGACGACCTGATCGAGGGCCTGAAGGAGCTGGAAGGCCGCTGGCCCGACAAGGTCCGGCTGATGCAGGAGAACTGGATCGGCAAGAGCCGCGGCGCGACCCTGTGGTGGGAGATCGCCGAGGCCCCGGCCTTCCTGCCCGCCTCGCCGGAGGGCGAGCCCAATCACGCCCGCGACCCGATCGAGGTGTACACGACCCGGCCCGACACCCTGTTCGGAGCCAGCTTCCTGGCCCTGGCCCCCGATCATCCGCTGACCAAGGCCGTCGCCGAACACCGGCCCGACGTCGCCGCCTTCATCGCCGCCTGCGCCCAGTCGGGCACCAGCGAGGCGGATATCGAGAAGGCCGAGAAACTGGGCGTGGACCTGGGGATCCGGGTGCGGCACCCGTTCGATCCCGAACGCACCGTGCCGGTCTGGGCGGCCAACTTCGTGCTGTCGACCTACGGCTCGGGCGCCATCTTCGGCTGCCCGGCGCACGACCAGCGCGATTTCGAGTTCGCCACCAAGTATCGGCTGCCCATCGTCCCGGTGGTGAGACCCGACGGCGCGGGCGATGACTTCGACGTCGACGGCGAGGCCTATACGGGTCCGGGGACGATCTTCCACTCCGGCTTCCTGGACGGGCTCGAGGTCGAGGCGGCCAAGGCCGAGGCCGTCGCGCGCCTGGAGACGTCCGGCCGCGGCGAGGGCGCGACCCTGTATCGCCTGCGCGACTGGGGCGTCAGCCGCCAGCGCTATTGGGGCTGTCCGATCCCGGTCATCCACTGCGCCGAATGCGGCGCCGTCCCCGCCGATCAGCTGCCGGTCGAACTGCCCAAGGACGTCACCTTCGACCTGCCCGGGAACCCGCTGGACCGCCACCCGACCTGGAAGCACGTCAAATGCCCGTCGTGTCACGGCGATGCGACCCGCGAGACGGACACCCTGGACACCTTCGTCGATTCCAGCTGGTATTTCGCCCGCTTCACCGATCCGACCGCGGCCGAGCCGATCTCGCGCGCGGCGGCGGACAAGTGGCTGCCGGTCGATCAGTACATCGGCGGCGTGGAACACGCCGTGCTGCACCTGCTCTACGCCCGCTTCGTCAGCCGCGCCCTGTCCGACGCCGGCCTGATGAACGTCAGGGAGCCCTTCGCGGGCCTGTTCACCCAAGGCATGGTCGTCCACGAGACCTACCGGCGCGCCGACGGCGCCTGGGTCGAGCCGACCGACGTCGAGCTGGTCAATGACGGCGGCGAACGCTCCGCCCGCCAGCTCTCGACCGGCGAGGCGCTCGTCATCGGCGACATCGAGAAGATGTCGAAATCCAAGAAGAACGTCGTCGCCCCGCAGGAGATCGTCGACACCTACGGCGTCGACGCCGGCCGCCTGTTCGTCCTCTCTGACAGCCCGCCGGAGCGCGACGTCCAGTGGACCTCGGGCGGGGTCGAAGGCGCCAGCCGCTTCGTCCAGCGCGTCTGGGCCGAGTTCGACGGCTTCGATCCCTCGATCCCCGGCGATCAGGCCGCCAACACCGCCCTGGTGCGCGAGACGCATAAGGCCATCAAGGCCGTGACCGACGGCGTGGAAGGCTTCCGCTTCAACTCGGCCATCGCCAAGCTCTACGCCTTCGTGGCTGTCGTCCGCGACCACGGTGCGGCGGGCGGCGAGGCCAGGCGTCAGGCCCTGTCGGCCCTGGCCCGCCTGATCGCCCCCTTCACTCCGCACCTGGCCGAGGAATGCTGGACGCGGCTGGGCGAAGAGGGGATGGTGCTGGACGCGCCCTGGCCGGTCTTCGATCCGGCCCTGGCGGCCGACGACGAGGTGACCCTGCCCATCCAGGTCAACGGCAAGCGCCGCGGCGAGATCCGCGTCGCCCGCGGCCTGGAGCCGGCCGAGGTCGAAGCCCTCGTCCTGGCCGATCCGGACGTCCAGGCGCGGCTGGAGGGTCTGACGGTGAGGAAGGTCGTGGTGGTCAAGGACCGCATCGTGAACCTGGTGGCCGCCTGATGCGGGGCCTTGTCCTGGCCCTGGTTCTGGCTGTCCCAGTGGTGGGACTGGCCGGTTGCGGCTTCACTCCCCTGTACGGCGACGCCGGCGTGGGCGGGTCCCTGTCCCGGATCGCGGTGACGACCCAGGACGATCGGCTGGGCTATCGCGTGCGCGAACAGCTGGAGGACGCCCTGGGCCGCGACGGCGGCCAGGCGCCCCTGTGGCGGCTGCAGACCGAGATCGAGCAGAGCCGTCGCCCGATGGGCCGGCGCATCGACGACACGGCGGTCCGCTATGAGTTGACCGTGCGCGGCCGCTGGACCCTCACCCCTATCGCGGGCGGAACCCCCATCACCGGCGTTGAAACGGTCACCACGACCTACGCCGCCGCCGACCAGCCCTACGCCGCCATCGCCGCCCAGCAGGACGGCGAGGAGCGCGCCGCAGCCGAACTGGCCCGCCTGATCCGGCTGGATCTCCTGCGGGCGATGTCCAGCCAGTGATCCTCTCGAAGCGGCCAGAGGTCGATCGCTTCCTGAAATCTCCGGACCGGGGCGTCCGAGCCGCCGTGATCCACGGCAAGGACCGCTCCGGCGTGGCCGAACGGGCCGAGATACTGTGCCGGGCGATCACCCCGGACCTCAACGACCCCTTCAACGTCACCGTCCTGACCGACAGCGACATCGACGGAGACGAGGCCCGCCTGGAGGAGGCCCTGACCGCCCTGTCCATGATCGGCGGCCGCGCCTGGTGCGGGTGCGCCTGTCGGCCGAAAAGGCCTCGGTCGACAAGCAGCTGGCCGCGGCGCTGAAGGCCCACGCCGAGGGCGCTTACAACCCCGACGCCATGCTGGTGATCGAAGCCGGGGCGTTGGGGCGCGACTCCGCCCTGCGCAAGGCCGCCGAGGCCGCCAGGGAAGCCGTCGGCATCGCCTGCTACGAAGACGAGACCGGCGACGTCGCGCGCATGACCCGCGAAGCCCTGGCCGCCGACAAGGTCGGGCTGACCGGCGACGCCCTGGACCGCTTCGTCGCCCGCCTGCCCCGCGAACGGGGCCTGATGCGCCAGGAGATCGAACGCCTGGCGCTCTACATCGGCCCGGGCAGCGGCCGGACCATCGACGTGGCCGAGCTGGAGGCGCATCTGGGCGTCGAGCCGGACGCCTCGCTTCAGGACGCGGCGCTGCAGGCGTTCGGCGGCCGGCCGGCGCCCGCCCAGTCCGGCCTGCGCCGCGCCCTGGCCGAAGGGGAAAGCCCCGTCATGGCGGTGCGGCAGGCGTCGATCCACCTGGGCAAGCTGCGGCGCATCAACGTGCTTCAGGCCAACGGAGCCAACGCCAAGGAGGCCGCCAAGGCCGCCGGCGTCTTCTGGAAACAGGAGGCCGAGATGCTGCGCCAGGCGCGAAGCTGGCGGTTGGACGATCTGGACAAGGTGCTGGACAGCGTCAACGCCGCCGATATCGCCACCAAGACCACCGGCTCGCCCGACCAGCTGATCGCGGAGCGGCTGCTGCTCGAGATTTCCGCCCGCGCGCGGCGGCTGGGGCTCTAGGGTCAATCGACATTCAAACCCGTCATTCCCGGCCCTGTGCCGGGAATCCATGAACGCGAAGGGCGGAAGTCGAGAACCTCCAAGGCCTCGACCGCGATCCTGGATGGCCGGGACAAGCCCGGCCATGACGGAAAACAAGGATCTGAGAAGCCAAGGCTATCGACCGAATGTCGATTGAACCTAGTCCTCGTCCACGCCAACGCCGTCCGGCGGCAGGATCGCCAGGGCCTCGCATTCCGGACGCCGGCAACCGATCAGGCGGGGCTCCTCGCCCTCCCGCTCCAGCACGCCGTAGGCCGCCGCGTTGATGGCGAAGGTCCAGCGTACGCCGTCCTTCTCGGCCACGCCGCGGGCCTCGCACGGCAGGTGATAAAAGTCGTGGAAAGAGCCGTCGCCGCCGATCGGCTCGCTGAGATCCAGGAAACGGCCCGCCTGGGCCGGCGTCGGGGACCAGGCGCGGCATTCCTCCGCGAAGGCGGGATTCCGCGCTTCCGGCGTGCCGTCGGCGATCACCGCGGCCGGACCGATCTCCACGACGCGATAGGGCTCGCACAGCGCGGGCGTGGCGACCAGCGCCGCCAAGGCCCCGAACGTCAGATTGCGCACCATCGTCTCGCCCTTTCCGCCACCGCGCCTGCGATCCGATGCGAGGGTGATCCCGTCGTATCGGTACGGAAACCGCCGGAACCTGACTGCAGCCCCTAGCCCCGCTTGGAGGCTCGGCGGAAAGCCGGCTTGTTCAGGGCGGCGTTCTGGCGGTTCACCGCCTTCTCGGCGTGCTGGGCGGGCTTGAAGCCGCCCGACGACGGCGCGCCGGCCGCGCCCCGCTTGGCCGCGAGCGCCTTCTTCAAGGCCTCGGCGGTCGGATTCTTCGGCTTGTCGGTCATTCCCTCAGTCTGCCACGCGGCGCCGCGCCAGCCAAACCGTGGCGCCGCCGCATTCCGGATCGTCCTGGACATGCCTCAGGACGTCGAAGCCCGCCGCGTCCAGACCCGCCCGATAGGCCGCGGGCGAAAGACTGCCGTGATACAGCGGCTCGCCCCGCCATTCGCCCACCGCCTCCTCGGCCTGGGCCCCGCTGGTGAACATCAGCACGCCGCCCGGACGGACGTGGCGACCGTAGCCCGCGAACAGGCCTTGCTGGTCCTCAGGCGTCAGATGGAAGGCGCTGTGCCAGGCCAGCACCCCGTCGAAAGTCCGCCCCAGGTCCAGGCCGCGCATGTCCGAGACGATCCAATCATGGGCCGGGAACCGGGCCTGGCACAGCTCGATCAGGCCGGGCGCGGCGTCCACGCCGGTCACCCGCCGTCCCTCTTCGATAAGATGGCGCGCGATCGGTTCGCCCGAGCCGCAACCGAGATCCAGCACGGTTCCCATCGCCGGGACATGGGACAGGAAGACGTCCAGCCAGGCCCGTTCGATCAGGGTCTTGCCGCGGTCGGCGTCCCAGTCGCGCACCCGGCGGCTATAGAGGTCGATGACCGCCTCCGCCGGCTCGGGAGGCCGATCCGCCATCTCAGCCGCGCATCAACCGCCGGCACAGGTCGTCCAGCTGCTCCAGGGTGCCGTAGCGGATGGTCAGCTCGCCCTTGCCCCCCTTGTCCGCCAGCTGGACCTTCAGGCCCAGGGCGTCGGCCAGATCCTGCTGCAGGGCCGCGACGTCCGCCGCGCCCTCGCCCGAGGCCAGCCCGGCCGCCTTGGTCCGGCCAGGCTTCGGTCCTTCGACGGCGCGACGCGCCAGCGCCTCGGCCTGGCGAACGTTCAGCCCTTCGTTGACGATCTGCTCGGCCAAGGCGGCGGGATCGGGCGCGGTCACGAGGGCGCGGGCGTGACCGGCGCTCATCTTACCCTGGCGCACATACCACAGCACCTCTTCGGGCAGCTGCAGCAGGCGCAAGGTGTTGGCTACGTGGCTGCGGCTCTTGCCGACGACCCCGGCGACCGCGTCCTGCGTCCGCCCGAACCGCTCCATCAGCTGGCGATAGGCTTCCGCCTCCTCCAGCGGGTTCAGGTCGGCGCGCTGGACATTTTCGATGATCGCGACCTCGAACACCTCGACGTCGTCCATCTCGCGCACCACGACCGGGACTTCCGTCAGGCGGGCCTGCTGGGCCGCGCGCCAACGGCGTTCACCGGCGATGATCTGCCACGCGCCGTCCTGTCCCGGCTGAGAGCGGACAAGGATGGGCTGCAGCACGCCCTTGTCGCGGATCGAAGCCGCCAGCTCGTCCAGTTCCTCACGGCCGAAGATCTTGCGCGGCTGGTCCGGGTTGGGTTTCAGGCTTTCGATCGGCGCCATCCGTACGCCGGTCGGCGCGCCCGAACCGTCGACGGGCACGGCTTCCCCCGCCTGTTCTCCCAAAAGGGCCGAAAGACCCCGGCCCAGACCGCGCTGACGTTCACTCAAGATGCTGATTCCGTTCTTCTATCTGATCTAGGCGGCCTGGAGCCGGCGTTTGCGTTCCCGCGCCACCACCTCCCGCGCCAGCCGCAGGTAGGCCTGACTGCCGGCGCATTTCAGATCGTAGATCAACGCCGGCTTTCCGAACGACGGCGCCTCGGCGACCCGCACGTTGCGGGGGATGACGGCGTCATAGACCTTCTCGCCGAAATGAGCGCGGACGTCGTTGGCCACCTGGCCGGACAGGGCGCTGCGGCGATCGAACATGGTCAGGACCAGGCCCTGAATCTCCAGCGACGGATTCAGGCTCTGGCGCACCATGTCGACGGTCTTCATCAATTGGGTCAGACCTTCCAGGGCGAAGAACTCGCACTGCAGCGGCACCAGAACGGCGTCCGCGGCGGCCATGGCGTTCAGCGTCAGCAGGTTCAGCGACGGTGGGCAGTCGATCAGGACATAGTCATACCGGGAATGGCCTTCGCCGCCCTGGGCCGACAGCGCGTCTCGCAGCCGGAAGGAGCGTCGGTCGGCCTGGCTGAGCTCGATCTCGACGCCCGACATGTCGGCGTCGGCCGGAACGATGAACAGCCCCGGCACGGTGGTCTGGACCGCGGAATCATCGACCGAGCGGCCGTCGACGATCACGTCGTAGATGGTCACCCGCCGTGTTTCACGTGGAACACCCAGACCCGTGGACGCATTGCCCTGCGGATCCATGTCGACGATCAGCACCTTTTCGCCGATCGCCGCCAGCGCCGTGCCCAGGTTGATCGCCGTGGTGGTCTTGCCCACCCCGCCCTTCTGGTTCGAGACGGCGAGGACGCGGGTCTTGTTGTCAGCGCGCACGGCGGAGACTCCGGACGGATACGATACGGCCGCGCGGGTCGCTGCGCGAAACGGAGAGGTCGGCCTCAAACTGCCAGACCCGACGGGCCTCCGCCACCTCGGCCTCGGCCTTTTCGCCCTTCAGGAACAGTCCCCGGGCGCCCCGTTGTAGATAAGGCTGTGCATAGCCCAGCAGCTTCTCCATCGGCGCGACGGCGCGGGCCGTGACCACGTCGACGGTGACCGCATTGTCCTCGGCGCGGCCGTTGATCACGGTGGCGCGAAGCGACAGGGCGTCGACCACCTCCTGCAGGAACCGGCACCGCTTCCCCAGGCTGTCGATCAGCCACACATGGGACGGGGCGGTGCTCTTGAGCATGATGGCCAGGACTACGCCCGGGAACCCCGCCCCCGCGCCCAGGTCGGCCCAGGTCCGGGCGCCCGGCGCCTGGTCCAGCAGCTGGGCCGAATCCCAGATGTGTCGGTTCCAGACATCCGGCAGGGTGTCGGGCCCAATCAGGTTCATCACCGCATTGGCTTCGGCGAGCCGGTCGATGAAGGTCTGCAAATCGGCCATCTGCGCCGGCGTCGCGCCGGTCAGGGACTGGAACTCGGACGGGGTCACGCGGCGACCTTCGCCTTCTTCACATGCGACAGCAGCGCCGTGAGCGCGCCGGGGGTCATGCCCTCGATGCGCCCGGCCTGACCCAGGGTCCGCGGCTGGACGAGGGAGAGCTTCTCGCGCACCTCATTCGACAGCCCGCCGATCGCGGCGTAGTCGAGATCCACCGGCAGAGCCAGGGCCTCCTCTCGGCGCAGGGCCTCCGCGTCGGCGGCCTGGCGGTCCAGATAGCCCGCATAGCCCGCGTCGATCTCGATCTGCTCGCGCACCTGGCGGGACCAGCCGATGATCTCCGGCGCGACCGGTTCGAACATCTTCAGCGTCACGCCGGGGAACGACAATAGGTCGCGGATGGAACGGCGCTGACCGTCGGCGTTCACGCGGATGCCCAAGGCGCCCGCCTCCTTGGGCGTGAAGAGCGTTTCACGTGAAACAGCGCTCGCCGCCGCGAGTTCGGCCGCCTTCATGGCGAACGCCTCCGCCCGCCGGGGGCCCACGACGCCCGCCGAGACCCCGAGCGGCGTCAATCGTTGATCGGCGTTGTCGGCCCGGAGCGTCAACCGGTACTCCGCCCGACTGGTGAACATGCGGTAGGGCTCGGTCACACCGCGCGTCACCAGGTCGTCGATCATGACGCCGATGTAGGCCTGATCCCGGCTGAGGATCAGAGGATCGGACCCGCCCGCGGCGCGCGCGGCGTTCAAGCCGGCGATCAGCCCCTGAGCGCCGGCCTCCTCATAACCGGTGGTGCCGTTGATCTGGCCGGCCAGATACAGGCCAGGGCGCTTCTTGACCTCCAGCGCCGGCGTCAGCTCGCGCGGGTCGACATAGTCGTATTCGATCGCATAGCCGAAGCGGAACACCTCGACCGCCTCCAGGCCCGGGATGGTGCGCAGGAAGGCCAGCTGGGTGGCGTCCGAAACGGAGGTCGAGATGCCGTTCGGATAGACGGTGGGGTCGTCCAGGCCTTCCGGCTCCAGGAAGATCTGGTGCGAGGTCTTGTCGGCGAACCGCACTACCTTGTCCTCGATGGACGGGCAGTAGCGTGGGCCCCTTCCGGACAGATGACCGCCGTAGACGGCGCTCTCGCTGAGATTCTCGGCGATGATCCGGTGTGTCTCTTCGGTCGTATGGGTCACGCCGCAGGCGATCTGGGGCACGTCGATCCGGTCCGTCAGGAAGCTGAACGGCACGGGGTCTTCGTCGGCCGCCTGGCTGTCCAGCCGGTCCCAGCCGATCGTCCGTCCATCGAGGCGCGCGGGGGTCCCGGTCTTCAGCCGGCCCATCTGCAGGCCCGCGCCGTACAGGTCCGCGGCCAGGCCGGTGGACGGCGCCTCGCCATGACGGCCGGCGGGGATGCGCTGGTCGCCCTTGTGAATGACCCCGTTCAGGAAGGTGCCCGTGGTCAGGACGACCGCGCCGGCGCGCAGGGCGACGCCCTCGCCGGTCACCACCCCGGCGACCCGAGGTCCATCCAGGATCAGGCTTTCCGCCGTACCAGCCATCAGGGTCAGGTTCGGGGTCTGCGCCAGCTCGGCCTGCATGGCCTCGCGGTAGAGGCGGCGGTCGATCTGGCTGCGCGGCCCCTGGACGGCGGCGCCCTTGGAGCGGTTCAGCAGGCGGAACTGGATGCCGGAGACGTCTCCCAGCCGGCCCATCACCCCGTCCAGGGCGTCGATCTCGCGCACGAGGTGGCCCTTGCCCAGGCCGCCGATGGCCGGATTGCAGGACATCTCGCCGATGGTTTCGAGCTTCTGGGTCAGCAGCAGGGTGGCCGCGCCGGTGCGCGCGGACGCCGCCGCGGCCTCGCAGCCGGCGTGGCCGCCGCCGATGACGATGACGTCGAACGCCTGAGGGGGGACGGATGGCATCGCGGGGACATAGTCGAAAACGCCCGCTTCGCCACCGGCGGGCCGCGCTGTTCACGTGAACAGATCACATTCCCGATGCAGAAGGTCGAGAAGACCTCGCCCAGGATGTCCTCCACCCCGATCGCGCCGGTGACCCGGGCCAGGGCGTCGGCGGCCCTGCGCAGATCGTCGCCCGCCATCTCCGGCGCGATGTCCAGCGCGCGACGACCCGCCTCGGCGGCGGCGAGTGCTTCCTCCAGCCGCCGGCGATGCCGCTCGCGGGTCACGGCGGGGAAGTCAGCGCCGGACAGATCGCGGGCCAGGCGTTCCGCGATCCAGTCGTGCAAAGCGGCCAGCCCCTCGCCCGTCGCCGTGCTGACGGCGATCGCGGGCCGACTGGCCGGCGGAACGTCGACGCCGCCCAGGTCGGCCTTGGTCAGCACGACGAGATCATC
>NZ_JBNFOJ010000077.1:0-11301 GCF_057364705.1 Brevundimonas sp. CURTG3B2_SDJG | reverse complement strand
CCCGGCGTCAGGACGACGGCGGCCATGGCGGTGTAGTGCATGGCCACGGACGCCCGCGCCCAGGACGACGGCGGCCAGCAACTGCCAGCTCGCCCGCGAGTGCCGCCGCGCCGCCGCCAGAGCCGCGGTGGAGGCCAGGAAGGCGACGACGAGCGAGGCGACGACCCACTCGGGCCGATAGTCGACCGCGACGGCGGAGCGCAGGGCGGACATGCCCAGGTAGTGCATGCCGCCGATGCTCAGCCCCATCACCACGCCGCCGGCGACCAGGCGCCCTCGAGCGGCGTTCGACGTGCTGCAGACCATGAACGCGACCGCGGTGCCGGCCACGGCCAGGGCGAGCGACAGCAGGGTGGTCACGGGCTCGTACGAAACCGCGCGCCGGGATCGAAACCCAGCATGGCCACGAAATGCATCGACCAGATGCTGACGCCCATGGCGATCGCCGACAGGCCGACCCACTGGGCCTGGACCTTGCCGTCGTGGCGGCGCGAGCGGCGAAACAGGTCGAGCGCCGTCCATGAGCCGAACACCGCGACAAGGCTCGAGAGCAGCGGATAGATCAGGTGGTGGTCGTGATTCACCGGGCCGTCCTGTCCAACGACGATGCCAGCATTAGTTGAACTTTTCGGCCCCCTCCATACGGTGACGCTCGAGAGGCGAGTGCAGGGCCTGCACCACATCTCCACGAGCGCGAGCGATCCGCACGGCTAGTGTGATCGCATGACCGACACGATTCGCCTTCCTCTCGAAGACTGGGGTCGTCGCCGGCTCGCCGACGCCCAGGCCTGGCGGACCGATCGCGGCTTCGCGGGTGGGCGTACGAGTTCCTGTGGTTCGGGCTGAAGCAGGGCTGGGCCTGCCTGTTCGGTGGCGCGATGCTGGCGCTGATCCTGGGCACGCACCTGCTGTGGCCGGAGCGGGCCCCGATCTCGCGCTACGACTTCCTGGTCGTCGGCGCCCTGGTGATCCAGGCGGCCATGCTGGCGCTGAAGCTGGAGAGCTGGGAGGAGGCGCGGGTCATCTTCCTCTTCCACCTCGCCGGCACGGTCATGGAGCTGTTCAAGACGGCCCATGGATCCTGGGTCTATCCCGAGGACAGCGTCCTGCGCATCGGGGCGGTGCCGCTGTTCTCGGGCTTCATGTACGCGGCGGTGGGCAGCTACATCGCCCGGGTGCAGCGCATCTTCCACATCCGGGTCCGGCGCTATCCGCCCCTGTGGGCGACCTGGATCCTGGCGGCGGCGATCTATGTCAACTTCTTCGCCCACCACTGGCTGCCGGACGTCCGGATCGGCCTGTTCACCGCGACGGCCCTGCTGTTCGGGCCGGGGTGGTTCTATTTCACCGCCGACCGGAAGCGGCGGTCCATGCCCCTGCTGCTCGGCTTCTCCCTGGTGGCCCTGTTCATCTGGTTCGCCGAGAACCTGGGCACCCTCGGCCGGGCCTGGGCCTATCCGGGGCAGGCCGACGGCTGGGAGATGGTCGGGATCGAGAAGCTGGGCAGTTGGTTCCTGCTGATGATCATCTCGATCGTGCTGGTGTCGATCGTGCATCGGCCCGAGCCGGAGCCCGGGTCGACGGCCTGAGGATCAGCCCCAGGCGTTGGGAGCGGTCTCGGGACGGATTTCGAAATCGCCGTCGGTGCCCAACGACAGGAGCCGCCAGGCGTCGAGCTCGGCCTTCAGCGAGGCGATCTTGGCCTCGATCATGCCGACGGCGTCGGATCCGGCGGCCCAGCGAACTGGTTGCGCAGGGGCGTCGGCCAGGGCGACCACGGCCCGGCCCAGCTTGGCGGGGTCGCCGGCCTGGTTGCGGCTGCGGCCGTCGTAGAAGGCGCGCAGAGCCGCCGACGCCTCGGCGTAGTCGGCGATGGCGTGCGTCCCATGTCGCACGGAGGTCGGCTCCAGGAAGTCGGTGCGGAAGAAGCCGGGCTCGACGACGGTCACCTGGATGCCGAAGCGGGCGACCTCGGCGGCGAGGGACTCCGAGAAGCCCTCGACGGCGAATTTCGAGGCGCAGTAGAGCGAGCCGGTTTCGCCGCCGACCAGGCCGCCCACCGAGGAGATGTTGAACACCCGGCCCGAGCGCTGGGCGCGCATGACCGGCAGGACGGCGCGGGTGACGTGCATCAGGCCGAAGACGTTGGTGTCGTACTGGGCCTGGGCGTCCTGGGCGGTGGTTTCCTCGAACATCGCCAGGTGGCCGTAGCCGGCGTTGTTCACCAGCACGTCCAGACGACCGAACCGGGCCAGGGCGGCGTCGACGGCGGCCTGGATCGCGGCGGGGTCGGTGACGTCCAGTGCGACGGACAGCAGGCGGTCGCTGTCCGGGCCGAAGGCCTGGACGAGCGCGTCGCGGCTGCGGCGGCGGCGACGACGCGGTCGCCGGCGTCCAGGACGGCGCGGACGATGGCGGCGCCCAGGCCGCGCGAGGCGCCGGTGACGAACCAGATGCGGGGAGGGGAGGCGGTCATGGGGGTCTCCTTGAGCGAGGCCTCCGATATGGTCTGCATCGAGGCGCGGCCCGTAGGCCGATGGCGCCAGCATCTTGCACGATCCTGCCAACGACTAGCCGGCGGGAAGACGCGTGCTTGCGTCCGGCGCTTCCCAGGTCATGATTGCCGGTATGCGCCGATTGCACGAACTCGTCGCCCTGGTACGAAGCCATCTGCCCGCGCTCGGGCCGGACGGCATAGGGCCCCTGATGCTGCCGGGGCTGCAGATGATCGCGAGCGCCGGCCTGACGGTGCCGTCGCCGCTGGTCTACGAGCCGATGCTGTGCCTGGTCCTGGAGGGGGCCAAGACCACGACGCTCGGTGCGGAGACCCACCGCTACGGCGCGGGCCAGTATCTGGTGGTGTCGGCCGACCTGCCGGTGAGCGGCCAGGTGATCCAGGCGCCCTATCTGGCGGTGGGGATCCCCCTGGATCGGGTCATGATCGCCGACCTGCTGATCCAGGCCGAAGGTGCGGTTCCGGAGGCCGCCCCGGTTCGGGCGCTGGCGGTCAGCGACATGGACGACGACCTGATCGAGGTGGTGATCCGGCTGGCGCGGTTGCTGGAGCGGCCCGACGACGCTCCGGTGCTGGGGCCGATGATCCGGCGCGAACTGGCCTGGCGCCTGCTGCGCGGCGAGCGGGCGGGCATGTTACGTCAGATCGCCTCGGACGGCGGTCGCCCGGAGCAGGTGCGCCGGGCCATCTGCTGGCTGCGCGAGCACTACGCCCAGCCGATGCGGATCGGACAGCTCGCCGAGGTGGCCGGCATGAGCGAGACCTCGTTGCATCGTCATTTCAAGGCGGTGACCGCGATGAGTCCCCTGCAGTACCAGAAGCAGTTGCGCCTGCAGGAGGCGCGCAACCTGCTGCTCAGCCAGGGCCGGGACATGGCGGGAATCGGCTTCGCCGTCGGCTACGACAGCCCCTCTCAGTTCAGCCGGGAGTACGCGCGGTTGTTCGGCCGTCCGCCGGGCCGGGACCTGGAACGGCTGAGGGCCGATCCGTCGCTGGTTTCGGCGGTCTGAGCGCGTTCGGCTTGCCGCGCCGGGCGGACCCGGTGCAGGAAGGCCTCGGAGGGACCATGGCGCAGACCGCAACCGACGTCGTCATCCTGGGCGGAGGGCACAATGGGCTCGTCTGCGCCTTCTACCTGGCGCGGGCGGGGCTGAAGGTGACCGTGCTGGAGCGCCGGCCCGTGGTCGGCGGGGCGGCCGTGACCGAGGAGTTCCATCCCGGCTTCCGCAACTCGACCGCCAGCTACACGGTCAGCCTGCTCAATCCCAAGGTCATCGCCGACATGGACCTGGCCCGGCACGGGCTGCGGGTGGTCGAGCGCAAGGTCTCCAACCTTCTGCCGCTGGAGGATGGACGGCATCTGCTGGCCGGCGAGGGGCGGACCGCCGCCGAAGTGGCGAAATTCTCGGTGAAGGACGCGGAACGGCTGCCCGAGTACGAGCGCCGTCTGGAAAGAGTGGCGGCGATCCTGCGCGACTGGATCCTGAAGGCGCCGCCGAACATGGCCGAGGGCGGCTGGCTGGCGCAACTGCCGGAGCTGGCCAGCGCGGCGGGCCTGGGCCGGCAGGCGATGGGGCTGGCTGCCGAGGGGCGGCGCGACCTGCTGGACCTGTTCGCCAAGTCGGCGGGCGACTGGCTGGACGGCTGGTTCGAGAGCGATCCGATCAAGGCCCTGTTCGGCTTCGACAGCGTGGTGGGCAACTACGCCAGCCCGTATACGCCGGGGTCGGCTTATGTGCTGCTTCACCACGTCTTCGGCGAGGTGAACGGCAGGAAGGGCGTATGGGGCCATGCGGTCGGCGGCATGGGCGCGATCACCCAGGCCATGGCCGCCGCCTGCGTGGAGCAGGGCGTGGACATCCGCCTGGAGAGCCCGGTCGCCGAGGTGCTGACCGAGAAGGGCCGGGCGGTGGGCGCGGCGACCGAGGCCGGCGACGTGGTGCGGGCGCGGGCCGTGGTGTCGAACCTTCATCCGCGGCTGCTGTTCGAGCGGCTGGTCGACGACGCCGTGGTCCCGGCCGACTTCCGCGCGCGGATCGGGAACTACCAGTCCGGCTCGGGCACGTTCCGGATGAACGTGGCGCTGTCGGAGCTGCCGAACTTCACCGCCCTGCCGGGGCAGGGGGATCACCTGACGGCGGGGATCATCATCGCGCCCTCGCTGGCTTACATGGACCGCGCCCACGCCAGCGCCCGGCTGAAGGGCTGGTCGGACGAGCCGATCGTGGAGATGCTGATCCCCTCGACCCTGGATGACAGCCTGGCGCCGCCCGGACGGCATGTGGCGAGCCTGTTCTGTCAGCACGTCTCGCCGGATCTGGCGGACGAGCATCGCGAGACGGTGGCGGACCTGATGATCCAGACGGTCGATCGCCATGCGCCGGGGTTCAAGGCGTCCGTCCTGGGCCGGCTGGCGCTGGGGCCGCGCGACCTGGAGCGGCGCTTCGGCCTGGTCGGCGGCGACATCTTCCACGGACGCCTGACGCTGGACCAGCTGTTCAGCGCGCGGCCGGTGCTGGGCCACGCCGATCACCGGATGCCCGTGCCCGGGCTGTACCTATGCGGATCCGGCGCCCACCCCGGCGGCGGGGTGACCGGCGCGCCAGGCCACAACGCGGCCCGGGCGGTGCTCAAGGACCTCCGTAGGGGCTAAGTTCTAGGGTCAGGCTCCAAGTTCTGGAGTGCGCGAAATCGGGACGGCTTGGCCCGCCCCATCCCTAGAACCTAGCCCCTAGAACCTAACCCCTACCTCCTGAGAACCCCCATCACCGCCATGAGGGCGTCGCGGACGGCGGCCTCGGTGAAGGGTTTCTGGATCGTCGGCTGGCCGCGCCACTCGTCGGGTAGGCCGCCCTCGCCGTAGCCGGTGGAGAAGACGAAGGGCACGCCGCGATCCTTCAGGGCCTGGGCGACGGGGAAGACCTGACGGCCGGCGACGTTGACGTCCAGCAGGGCGGCGTCCAGCGACCCGGCCTCCACCAGGGTCAGGCCGTCGTCGATGTTGGCCGCGGGGCCGACAGGGGTGCAGCCCATGTCTTCGAGAATGGTCTCCAGCAGCATGGCGACCAGGGATTCGTCCTCGACGATCAGGATGCGGCGCCCCGACAAAGCCTGGCTCATGACACCTCTCCCCCCCGATGCAGCGGAATCGAAAATTCCGCATGGAAACCGGTATCTGCGTAATCGAGTTCGACCTGTCCCGCCAGATCGTGCCGGACGTTGCGTTCGATCAGGCGGCTGCCGAAGCCGCGCCGGGCGGGCGGGGCGGCGGGCGGCCCGCCGACTTCGCGCCAGGCCAGCTGCAGGACCGGCTGGATCTGATTGGCGACGGCCCAATCCACCATCACCCGGCCCTCGGACGCCGACAGGGCGCCGTATTTGGCGGCGTTGGTCGCCAGTTCGTGGAAGATCATCCCCAGGGAAAGGGCCGCGGCCGGTTCCAGCGCGACGGGCAGGCCGTTCAGGCTGATGCGGTGCGGTCCGTGGGCCTCGGTCTCGTGCTCCAGAATGGCGCGCAGGTCGGCGCCCTCCCAGTGGCTGCGCGTCAGCAGGTCGTGGGTGTGGGACAGGGCCAGCAGCCGGGCCTGGAAACTCTCGGCGAAAGTGGCCGGATCGGCGTGCGACCGCGCGGTCTGCATGGCGATCGACTGGACCGTGGCCAGGGTGTTCTTCACGCGATGGTTCAGCTCGTCGATCATCAGCTTCTGGCGTTCGGCCGCGACCACGGTCTCGGTGACGTCGTGGCCCTGGACGAAGATGCCGGCGACCTTGCCTGTCGCGTCCCGGATCGGCTGGTAGATGAAGTTCAGGTACACGCTCTCCAGCGGGGCGTCCGGACTGCGCTGGAGCTGGACCAGGCTGCCGCGGCCCTCGTGCGGCTCACCGGTTTCGTAGACGGTGTCTAGGAACTCGAAATAGCCCTGGCCCGCCAGCTCGGGCAGGGCGTCTCGGATGGCCTTGCCGGTGATGTCGCGGTGGCCGATCAACTGGGCGTAGGCGCCGTTGTGCATCTGGAAGACGTGGTCGGGCCCGTCCAGGACCGCGACGAAACCCGGCGCCTGCATGAACATGTCGGTCAGGCGGTCGCGCTCGGTGGCCAGGCGCAGATTGTGCTCCTGGACCGCCCGCGCCCGGCCCAGCACCGCGCCGCCCAGGATGGAGTCCAGGGCGTTCTGCGAATCCTTCAGCTGTCGGCTCTCGCGCAGCTGCGTCAGTTCGGTGACGTCGGAAGTATGCTGCAGCAGGAAGACCACCTCGCCCGCGTCGTCCAGGATCGGGGTGTGGGTGGCGCTCCAGAACCGGTCCTCGAAGACGTCCTCGCCGTTCGCCTGGCGTCGGGCGATCGAGAATTTGACGACGGCGAGGTGATCCCGCTGCCGGGTGTCGCGCGCCTTTTCCAGGGACGCCTGGACCTGACGGACGTTCTCGGCGGCCTCCGAGCCGGGGCCGGAATCGAAGACCTCGAACAGCGATCGGCCGACGATGGCGGCGCGCGCGGCGCCGGTGATCTCCAGATAGGCCTGGTTGACCCCGGCGATGCGCAACTCGGGCGTGAGCAGCACGTAGGGATTGGGCGAGGCGTCGAACGCGCTCGCCAGATCGACCGTCAGGCCGCCCGATTTCGCCAGTTCCTTCAACCCTGATCCCCGCCACAGGCCTGCATCGCAACGTCTTGACCCGGAACCGGTTCCTGAGTGCTGAACGCCGGAAGCGTTTCGTTATTTTGGGCCTCCGGCGACCCGCGGCTAGTGTGTCCCGATGACGACCATCTCTCTTCTTGCGGCGGCGGTTCTGATGATGTCTTCGGGCGGCGCTTCCGATCCCAGGCCTCGGGCCGAGACGACCCGGGGCGTGCTCGCCGGCCGCGAGGCGGAGGGCGTCCGCAGCTTCAAGGGCGTGCCCTATGCGCGGCCGCCGGTGGGCGAGCGGCGCTGGCGGGCGCCTGAATCCCCGCCGGCCTGGGAAGGCGTGCGGGACGCGGGACAGGTGGGGGCGATCTGCATCCAGCCGCCGGCCAACGGCGACAACGGCGTCGGCCCGCTGCCGATGAGCGAGGACTGCCTGACGCTGAACGTCTGGACGCCGACGGATCGCGAAGGGCCGTCGCCGGTGATGGTGTGGATCCACGGCGGCGGGCTGAACAACGGCTCGGGCACGGCGGCGCTGTACGACGGGACGAACCTGGCGAAGCGCGGCGTGGTCGTGGTGACGGTGAACTACCGGCTGGGCCGGCTCGGCTTCTTCGACCATCCCGCGCTGGCGGCGGAGCGCGCGCCGGGCGAGCCTGCGGCCAACTACGGCCTAATGGACGTCATCCTGGCCCTGGAATGGGTGAGGGACAATGCGGCGGCCTTCGGCGGCGATCCGTCGAACGTCACCATCTTCGGCGAGTCGGCCGGCGGCGCGCTGGTCACCCGGCTGATGATCTCTCCCGAGGCCAACTGGCTGTTTCACCGCGCCGTGGTGCAGTCGGGCCTCGGGCGGGACGAGGGCACGCCGCTGGACGCGCCGCGCCGCGACGGCGGGCCGTCGATGCAGGCCAGGGGGAGACGCCTTCGCGGGCCCGACCAGGGACTGGCCGGGGCCCACGGGCGGGGCAGCTTCGGGCCGTTCCGGCCGAGGCGGTTCCTCAGGCCGGCGCCGAGCTTCTACGGCGGCGACGTTCTGGTCAGGGACGGGCGGCTGATCTCGGAGGACGTCGAAGCCGCCTTCGCCGCTGGACGCGAAGCGCCCGTGCCCCTGATCATCGGGACCAACAGCGCCGAGTTCTGGTGGATGAAGCCGTCCGACCTCAGCCCCTACGGCGCGCTGGACGACGCGATGACCGCTGAAGAGCGGACGGCTTTCCTGGCGGCCTATGGCGGCCAGTCGGGCTACGACCAGCATCTGCTGACAGACCTGGTGTTCGCCGAGCCGGCGCGCCATCTGGCCCGGCTGCACGCGCGCAATGGCCACCCGGCCTACCTGTACCGCTTCGACGTGGTGTCCGCCGCCATGCCCGAGCCGCACGACGGGGCGACCCATGCGTCCGAGCGGCAGTACGTCTTCGACAATCTGACCGCCTCGCCCTGGCCAACGGCCGAGATGGACCAGAGGGTCGCGGACGCCATGGCCGGCTACTGGACCCGGTTCGCGGCGACGGGCGATCCCAACGGAGGAGGGCGCACCGTCTGGCCGGAGATGGGGGCGGAGCCGGACCGGCTGCTGGAGTTCACCAATGACGGGCCGGTCGCCAGGGCCGTTCCGCACGGCCGCCGCCTGGACCTGATAGAGGCTTACTACGATCGGGTGCGCTGAGGCTCAGTCGCTGTGTTCGACGTCGCCCAGCACCGCCGCCCACGGGTGCCTGCGCGCCTCCCAGACCGAGAACCCTGGCGCCGGGAAGCCGGGATCGGCGAAGGCGCCCAGGGGGATGGCGATCAGCTCCGGAAAATTCCCGCCGCTGTAGAAGACGGTCGAGCCACAGGTCGGGCAGAAGCTGTAGTCGACCGTACGGCCGCTGTCGGCGGTGCGGGTCCAGCTGCGATACTCGCCGAGGATCGTCACGCTGCCCGTGGGGAAGCGGGCCTGGGCGGCGAAGGCGCTGCCCGTGCGCTGCTGGCAGGCCAGACAGTGGCAGACCGAGACGCGAACCGGCTCGCCCACGCAGGTCGCGCGAAGCGCGCCGCATCGGCAGGCCGCCTCGCGCGCGGCGGTCACAGCGTATCCAGCACCGCACCGTGGGTCCTGACGACCTCGGCGTAGAGCAGGCCGGAGTCCTTGATGGTCCGCTCCTGGGTCTGGAAGTTCACGTGGGTGATGCCGAAGCGTTTGGAGTAGCCCAGCGACCATTCCAGATTGTCGAGCAGGGACCAGGCCATGTAGCCGCGGATGTCGACGCCCTTGCCGATGGCGTCGTGCACCGCCTTCAGGTGGTTCTTCAGATAGTCGACGCGCATCGGGTCGTGGATGCGGCCGTCGATGGCGTGGGGCGGGTCGTACCAGGCCGAGCCGTTCTCGGTGACCATCAGGGGCAGCTTGCCGCCGGTCTGTTCGTGCAGCCACACCAGGGTGTCGGTGAGGGCGGGGGGATAGACCTCCCAGCCGGTCTCGGTATGGGCGTGCTGGACCTGTTTCACCGGACGGGCGCGGACGGGCCAGGCGTCGGGCGCGTTCTCCGGCACCGCGCGGGTGTACCAGTTCAGGCCCATCCAGTCGGTGGGCTCGGCGATGAGGTCGAAGTCCTCCTTCGGGAACTCGCGGTAGGCCTCGCCATAGACCTCCTTCAACTCCTCCGGATAGCCGCGGCCCATCAGCGGGTCCAGGAACCAGCGGTTCATCTGGGCCTCGGCGCGGCGTCGCGCGGCCTCGTCCTCGGGCTTGTCGCTGGCCGGGTATTTCGGCTCGATGTTCAGCACGATGCCGATCTGGCCTTCACCGACCTGGCGGAAGCGGCGGACCGCGGCGCCGTGGGCGCGCAGGACGTTGTGGCCGGCGATCATCGCCTCGAAGGCCGACTTGTGGCCGGGCGCCAGGGCGCCGTGCAGATAGCCGCCGTCGACGATGACCCATGGCTCGTTGATGGTGCCCCAGGTCTTGATGCGGCCCTTGAACTTTTCGAACAAAACCTGGCCGTAGTCGGCGAACCAGTCGGCGATGTCGGGGTTCAGCCAGCCGCCGCGGTCGTCCAGCGCCGCGGGCAGATCCCAGTGATACAGGGTGCAGAGCGGCTCGATTCCCTTCTCGAGCAGGCCGTCCACCAGGCGGTCGTAGAAGGCCAGGCCCTGGTCGTTGATGCGCCCCCGGCCCTCCGGCATCACCCGGCTCCAGCTGACCGAGAATCGGTAGGCCTGGAGGTTCAGGCGGGTCATCAGGTCGATGTCCTCGCGCCAGCGATTGTAGTGGTCGCAGGCCACGTCGCCGGTGTCGCCGTTCGCCATCATGCCCGGCGTGTGGCTGAACCGGTCCCAGATGGATTCTCCGGCGCCGTCGGCCATCGACGAGCCCTCGATCTGATAGGCCGCCGTGGCGGCTCCCCACAGAAACCCATCAGGAAACCGATATTTGCCGGTGTTTTCTGAAGTCATGTCGAAAGGTCTCGGGGGCGAACAAAAGGAACTGGGGGAGCCGATTCCGCAACCGGTCGGTAGCCTTGCACCGGGCTGAGCACAACCCTGATGTGGCCAAACTAGGGCACTTGCGGGTCCCCTGACTAGTGTGTCATGTAATCGGTTACACGGAATTCACGGACGGATGCGCGGCAAGCGCGCCGGGATCGGGATCCGAGGGAGGATCGACCCGTTGCACTGTTTCACGACCCAGCCTGTCGGCGCTGAGGGCCGGGCTTGAAGCCCGCCACCATCCGGGACGTCGCCGAGCGCGCGGAAGTCTCCGTCGCATCGGTTTCCCGCGTCCTCAACGGCGCCGGCCCGGTGACCGAGGCGACCCGCCAGCGGGTGCTCGAGGCCGTCGAGGCGCTGCAGTACGTGCCCCATTCCGGCGCGCGCAGCCTGTCGACCAGCCGCACCAACACCGTCGGCGTGATCCTGCCGGACCTGTACGGCGAGTACTTTTCCGAACTGATCCGCGGCATGGACGTCGCGGCCCGGGCGCTGGGCTATCACCTGATCGTCTCGTCCTCGCACGACGACGCCGCCGAGGCGTCCGCCGCCATCCGTTCGATGCGCGGGCGGGTGGACGGCCTGATCGTGCTGTCGCCGCACCTGGGCGCGGCCAACCTGGCCTCGGGCCTGGCCGGGCGCACGCCGATCCTGCTGATGAACGGCGGGGCGGAGGCGGCCGGCCGT
>NZ_JBNFOJ010000076.1:0-11380 GCF_057364705.1 Brevundimonas sp. CURTG3B2_SDJG | reverse complement strand
CACGTCCAGCCGGACCGTCGAGGCTCCCGCTGGCCGAGACCGTCGCCGAAACGCCGATTGCCGAAGAGTCGCCCCCGCGAGGCCCGCGAACCGCGCCGCGGCCGCGATCGCGATCGCGACGACCGCCGATCGGATCGCCCGTCGGACGAACCTCGCGCCGCATCGGGTCGTCCGTTCGGCGAAGCGGAGGTCCCGGCCTTCCTGCGCCGTCCGGTCCTGATCAAGGGCTAGGGTTCGGCGACCCGCGTTTCTGCTTAACCCGACGTTACGGAACGCCGGTCCAGGATGCGTCGATACGACCGCCCGGTCAGGGCGGCGCATCGGGGAAACTGCATGACCGCCTCGGTCGAGACCGCCCTTCGGGGTCCGGAAGCCTACAGCCTGTCCCGCCGGGTGATCGACGAGATGGAGGCGGCCGGCGTCTGGCCGACCCCGCTGAATTTCGAGCTGTGGCTGCACTACCTGGGCGACCCGGACGGTCCCCTGGGCCGCGAGATCCGCCGCATTCTGGCCGCCGCCGAACCCTTCACCGAGGCCACCGCCGACATGCTGGCGGCCGAATACCTGCCGCGCGGCCGTCTGACCGAAGAGATCCGCGACGCCGGCCGCGTGCTGGACCGCGAGCTGTCCAGCGTCTCGGACGCCATCGCCCGCGCCCATCGTTCGCAGTCCGCCTACGGCCAGACCCTGGACAAGGCCGCGACCAGCATGGACGGCCTGCAGGACGGCGCGAAGCTGCAGGACATCGTCTCGGGACTGACCAGCGCCACCCGCAAGATCCAGCGCGAGAACGAAACGCTGGAGAAGAAGCTGGAGGCGTCCACCCGTGAAGTCGCCCGCCTGCGCGAGCACCTGGAGCAGGTCCGTCGCGACGCCCTGACCGACGCCCTGACCAACCTGGCCAACCGCAAGGCCTTCGACGAGCACCTGGCCGCCGCCTGCGAGCGGGCCGAGGCGGACGCAGAGCCCCTGACCCTGGCCGTCCTGGATATCGACCACTTCAAGCGCTTCAACGACAACTGGGGCCATCAGACCGGCGACCAGGTCCTGCGCTACGTCGCCAGTGTCATCGGCCGGACGGCCGCTCCGCCCCGCGTCGCGGCCCGCTACGGCGGCGAGGAGTTCGCCATCATCTTCCCCAAGGAGAGCGCCGCCCAGGTCCAGTTCGCGCTCGAGGCCATCCGCAAGGAGATCGCCTCGCGGTCCCTGCGCCGCCGCTCCACCAATGACGAATTGGGCGCGGTGACCATCTCCGCCGGCTTCGCCGTCCGTCGGGCTGACGAAACCGGCGCCGCCCTCCTGGAACGCGCCGACGCGGCCCTCTATGCGTCCAAGCGCGCCGGCCGGAACTGCGTCTCCTCCGCCGAACGTCTCGAACAGGCCGCCTAGGCTGTTGGCTCGACGGCGAAACCCGCCATAGTCCCCGGATGCGCAGCTTTGCTTTCGCCATCGCCTATTGGACGCTGTCGGTCGTCTACACCCTGGCCGCGGTCTTCGCCGCCCTCGCCCCCGGCCGCCACGCCACCGGCTGGATCATCCGCCGCTACGTGAAGCGCATGGTCCAGGCCATGCGGCTCCTGGCTGGCATCCGCATCCAGTACCGGGGCGAGGACCGCCTGCCTCAGGGGGCCTTCATCATCGCCTCCAAACACCAGAGCTGGGGCGACGGCTTCGCCACCTACGACCGCTTCCAGGACCTCGCCTTCGTCACCGGCGACCATCTGGAGAAATTCCCGCTGCTGGGGACCGTGCTGCGCAAGCTGGGCGCCATCGTCGTCAACAACTGCGGCGGCCGCGAAGCCCGCGACGCACTCAAGCACCGCGCCGCCGACGCCCATAGAGAGGGGCGGAAGATCCTGATCTACCCCGAGGGCAACCTGGCCAAGGTCGGCGAGAAGTTCCGCTATCGCTCCGGGGTCTGGCACATGTACCGCGACTTCGACATGCCGGTCGTGCCCCTGGCCACCAACCTGGGCCTGTTCTGGCCGCAGGAGGAATTCCGCAAGACCCCGGGCACGGCCACGCTGGAGTTCCTCGACCCCATTCCCACGGGCCTGCCCAAGGACGAGTTCCTGGCCCGGCTCGAGGCGGCCGTGGAGGGCAAGACCGCCGAACTGATCGCCGAGGCGACGGGCCAGCCGGTCACGCCCGCCGTCCAGGTGCCGACGCCGGACGAGATCGCGCGCGCGGCGAAGAAGGCGGCGGCCTAGCCAGGCGCCTTGTCATCCCGGCCGAAGCGAAGCGGAGAGCCGGGACCACGACGCTTCATTGTCCGCTTCCGGAAGCTGCGACAGCAGCTATCCGGAAGACGGCCCGGATAGCTCGCGCGCTTGCCGTCGCCCGGATAATCGCGCCGCGATTTCCGGACGCTAGCGTGATCCGGCGCGGCATCCCCGATCTCCGCTCCGCTGCGTCGGGGATGACAACGCCAGCCTCACGCCGCCGGGACCACCGCCCCGTCGTACTTCCGGGCGATGAAGTCCTTCACGGCCTGGCTGCGCAGCGCGGCGGCCAGCGCCTGGATGCGCGGGTCGTCCCGGTTGTCCGGCCGCGCGACCAGATAGTTCACATAAGGACTGTCGCCGCCTTCCAGGGCGAGCGCGTCGGTGCGCGGCTTCAGCCCGGCGTCCAGCGCGTAGTTGGTGTTGATCACCGCCAGGTCGACTTGGTCCAGAATGCGCGGGATCGTCGCCGCCTCGACCTCGCGGAACTGCAGGGCCTTGGGATTGCCGGTGATGTCGCGCACTGTCTGCAGCGGGTTCTGCCCGTCGCGCAGGGTGATCAGGCCGGCGCTCTGCAGCAGCAGCAGCGACCGGCCGGTGTTCGACGCGTCGTTGGGCAGGATGACCTGGGCGCGGTCCGGCACGGCCGTCAGGGCGCGATGCTTGCGCGAATAGACGCCCAGCGGCTCGACGTGCACGCCCGCCACGGTGACCAGGGCCGAGCCCCGCGCGGCGTTGAACTCGTCCAGATAGGGCTTGGTCTGGAAGTAGTTGGCGTCCAGCC
This sequence comes from Brevundimonas sp. CURTG3B2_SDJG, assembly GCF_057364705.1. Taxonomy (NCBI): domain Bacteria; kingdom Pseudomonadati; phylum Pseudomonadota; class Alphaproteobacteria; order Caulobacterales; family Caulobacteraceae; genus Brevundimonas; species Brevundimonas sp. CURTG3B2_SDJG. The sequence goes on along the minus strand of NZ_JBNFOJ010000076.1, from coordinate 8,374 downwards.
GGCGCTCGGCCAGCTGGGTGTTGGGCTGAACGTAGTCGTTGAAGACCTTGATCTCGATGTTGACGCCCTGCTGGGCCAGCACCGGCTTGATCTCCTCCAGGATTTCGGCGTGCGGCACGGCCGTGGCGCCGACCAGCAGCGGCCCCTGTCCATCCGCCGCCTTCTGGGCGCCCTGTCCGCAGGCGGCTAGCGCCAGCGAAGCGGCGGCGGCGAGAAGAAGCGAGCGGCGGATCATGGGAAGAACCTTTCTGGAGGGGATCAACGGTGGGAGACGGCGGCGACCAGCCGGTCGCCCAGCATCTGCAGGAGCTGCACCAGGATCAGCAGCAGGACGACGGTCACCACCATGACATCGGTCTGGAAACGCTGGTAGCCGAAGCGGATGGCCAGGTCGCCCAGCCCGCCCGCGCCGACCACGCCGGCCATGGCGGTATAGCTGACCAGGGCGATGGCCGTGACCGTGCCGCCGGCGACGATCCCGGGCATCGCCTCGGGCAGCAGCGCGCGGGTGACGATCTGCAGGGTCGTTCCGCCCATCGCCTGGGTCGCCTCGACCACCCCCTTGTCGACCTCGCGCAGCGCCGTCTCGACCAGGCGGGCGTAGAAGGGCGCCGCGCCCACCACCAGCGGCGGAATGGCTCCGGCCACGCCCAGCGAGGTGCCGACCAGCAGCACCGTCACCGGCAGCATGACGATCAGCAGGATGATGAAGGGCACCGAGCGCAGCACATTCACGACCAGCGACAGCAGGGCGTTGAGCACTGGATTGGCGGCCAGCCGCCCCTTGCCCGACAAGTACAGCAGCACGCCCAGCGGCACGCCGAACAGCACCGTCAGCGCCATCGACCCGCCCAGCATCAACAAGGTGTCGGCGGTCGCCCGCCCGATCTCGGGCCAGTCGATGTTGATGAAGAAGCCGCTCACGACACCCCCTCCACCGTCACGCCGCGCGCCGTCAGCTGCGCCACGGCGCGTCGGCGTCGCCCCCCGTGAAGGCCACCACCAGCTGGCCGTACGGTTCGTTCCGGATGCGGCTGATGCGGCCCGACAGGATCGAATAGTCCACGCCCACCGACCGCGCGACGCGGCTCAGCTCCGGTTCGTAGGTCGCCGCGCCCCGGAACGTCAGCCGGGCCAGCCGCGCTCCGGCCGGCGTGACGGCGGCGTCCAGCGCCTCCTCGCCCTCGGCGAGCATGGCGCGCGTGGCCGCGTGCTGCGGGTGCAGGAAGACATCGGCGGTCGCCCCCTCCTCCACCACGCGGCCGTCCTTCAGCACCGCCACCCGGTCGCAGACCCGGCGCACCACCTCCATCTGGTGGGTGATCAGCACCACCGTCAGCTTCAGCTCGCGGTTCAGCTGATCAAGCAGGGTCAGGATCTCGTCGGTGGTCTCGGGGTCCAGGGCGCTGGTCGCCTCGTCGCACAGCAGCACCGACGGCCCGGTGGCCAGGGCGCGCGCGATGCCGACGCGCTGCTTCTGGCCGCCCGACAGCTGGGCCGGATGTTTCCTGGCGTGCTCGGCCAGGCCCAGCTGCTCCAGCAGCTCGGCCACCCGGCGATCGACCTCGGGGCCCTTGCGGCCCTCAAGGCGCAGGGGAAACGCCACGTTCTCGGCGATGGTCTTGGCGTTCAGCAGATTGAAATGCTGGAAGATCATCCCGATCCGCCGCCGCGCCGCGCGCAGCTCGGCCGGCGCCAGCGCCGTCATCTCGCCGCCGTCGACGACCACCCGGCCGGCGTCCGGCCGCTCCAGCAGGTTGATCGTGCGGATCAGGGTCGACTTCCCCGCGCCCGAGCGGCCGACCACGCCGAACATCTGACCTGGCGCGACCGTCAGGTCCACCGCGTCCAGCGCCATGCGCTCGCCCGCCGCGCTGCGATAGCGCTTGGTCACCCCCTCCAGCCTGATCATCAGTCGGCCTTCGCGGGAACGATGGTGACGCTCTCGCCGCAGCCGCAGGCGTCGGTCTGGTTCGGGTTCCGGAACACGAATTTCGAGGCCAGCTTGGTGACCTCGAAGTCGATCTCGGTGCCGATCAGGAACAGCACGGCCTTGGGGTCGATCAGCAGGGTCGCGCCCTTGTCCTCGACCACCTCGTCGAAAGGCTCGATCGTGTCGGCGAAGGCGAAGGTGTATTCCTGCCCCGCGCAGCCGCCGTTCTTGACGCCGACGCGCAGGCCCGCGACCGGCCGCTCCGAGCCGGCGACCAGCTCGCGCACCCGCTCCGCGGCGGCGTCGGTCAGCGTCACCACCTTGGGCCGGGGGCGGCGGGGACGGGTCGAGGTCTGCAGTTCGCTCATCCCGGGCCTCAGAACATGTTGAGCGCGAGCTTGGCCTCGTCGCTCATCTTGGAGGGATCCCACGGCGGATCGAACACCAGTTGGGCCCGCGCCGACCGCACGCCGTCGACCTTCTTCACGGCGTCCTCGACCCAGCCCGGCATCTCGCCGGCGACGGGGCAGCCCGGCGCCGTCAGCGTCATCTCGATCTCGACGTCTCGGTCGTCGGACAGGTCGACCTTGTAGATCAGGCCCAGCTCATAGATGTCGACCGGGATTTCCGGGTCGTAGACGGACTTCAGCGCCTCGACGATGCCGTCGGTCAGGCGATCGATCTCGCCCTGCTCCAGGGCGGCCTTCTGCGGCGCGTCCCAGGCCTCGGCGAAGGCGGCCTCGTCGGGCGTGTGTTGGGCGTCGGACGTCATGCGAAGAACTCACGGGCCTTGATCAGGGCGTCGGCGAAGGCGTCGGCGTCCTCGATGGTGTTATATAGGGCGAAGCTGGCGCGCGCGCTCGACGTCAGCCCAAAGCGTTTCGCCAACGGCTCGGCGCAATGCAGCCCGGCGCGCACCGCCACCCCATAGCGGTCCATCACCTGGGCGATGTCGTGGGCGTGGGCGCCGTCGACGGTGAAGGTCAGGATCGCGCCCTTCCCTTCCGCCTCGCCGATCACCCGCAGCCAGTTCACGCCGTCCAGCCGGGCCCTGGCGTGATCGTACAGCGACCGCTCGTGGGCCGTGATCGCCGCCTTGTCGTACTGGGCCAGCCATTCGATCGCCGCGCCCAGGCCGATCGCCTCCAGGATCGGCGGCGTGCCCGCCTCGAACCGGTGCGGCGGCCTGGCGTAGGTGACGCGATCCTCGGTCACCGTTTCGATCATCTCGCCCCCGCCCTGGTACGGCGGCAGGGCCTCCAGCGCCTCGGCCGTCCCATACAGCGCGCCGATCCCGGTCGGCCCGTACAGCTTGTGCCCGGTGAAGGCGTAATAGTCGCAGCCGATCGCCTGGACATCGGCCTGGCCGTGCACGGCGCCCTGGCACCCGTCGATCAGCACCCTTGCACCGACGGCGTGGGCCAGCCGGACGATCTCGGCGACCGGATTGATGGTGCCCAGCACGTTGGACATGTGGGTGACGGCCACGATCTTCGTCCTTGGCCCCAGCAGGTCGGCATAGGCCGCCAGGTCCAGCGACCCGTCGTCCCGCACGGGGATCCACTTCAGCACCGCGCCCTTGCGCTCGCGCAGCAGGTGCCAGGGCACGATGTTGGAATGGTGCTCCATCTCGCTGACGATGATCTCGTCGCCCGGCTGGATCGACTGGCCCAGGCTGGCGGCGACCAGGTTGATCGCCTCGGTCCCGCCCTTGGTCCAGACGATGCTGTTCGCGCTCTCGGCGTTCAGGAACCGCGCCACGCTCTCGCGCGCCGCCTCGAACGCCTCGGTCGTCTCATTGGCCAGGGTGTGAAGGCCGCGATGGACGTTGGCGTAGGAGCCCTCCATCGCCGCCGTCAGGGCCTCGATCACCGCCCGCGGCTTTTGCGCCGAGGCGGCCGAGTCCAGATAGACCAGCGGCTTGCCGTTCACCGTCCTGGACAGGATCGGGAACTGCGCCCGTGCGGCGTAGGGATCGAACGCGGGCGTTCCTCCCCCATCGGGGGAGGGGGACCGCGAAGCGGTGGTAGGGGCGCTCACAGCCGTTCCGTCAGCCATTCCCGCACCACGTCTCTCGCACCCTCGTGTTCGATCCGGTCCACGACCTCCATCAGGAAGGCCTGGGTCAGCAGCGCCTTGGCTTCGTCGGCCGGAATGCCGCGCTGCTGCATGTAAAAGAGCGCGTTCTGGTCCAGATTGCCGACCGTGTTGCCATGCGCGCACTGGACGTCGTCGGCGTAGATGATCAGCTCCGGCTTGGCGTCCACCTCGCCGCGTTCGCTCAGGATCAGGGCGTGGTGGCCCATCCGCGCGTCGGTGCCGTCGGCCCCGCGCTCGACCACGATCTTGCCCTGGAACACGCCCCGCGCAGTGTCGCGCACCACGCCCTTGGTCAGTTGGCTGGTCAGGCCGTCGGGCCCGGCGTGATCAACCACGCTGGTCAGGTCCGCCTGGCGCGTTCCGGACAGGGCGTACAGCCCGTCCAACCGCACATCCGCGCCCTGGCCCATGTGCAGCACCTGGGTCTCCAGCCGCTGCAGTTTCGCCCCGCCGGCGACGATCGTCTGGCGATAGACGCCCCCCGCCTCGACCCGCACCTGGGCCTGGGTGATCGAGATCGCGTCCTCCGGTTCGTCCACCAGGACGATCCGCGTCACCTCGGCGCCCCGCGCCACGTCCAGCTCCAACCGGTTGTGGACGACATAGGCCGCGCCCTCGCCTCGTGGGTCTCCAGCAGCAGCAGCTTCGCCCCGGCCCGGGCGAGATGCGCGCCGCGGCCGCGTGTCCGGTCTTCTCGGCCTTGGAGATGAAGCGCAGGCGCACGGTCTGCGCGCCCGACGCCATCAGCGCGTCCGCGCCCACCGGCCGGCCGCTTGACGAAGGCCATGGCCTCGCCACTCAGCGCCTCGAACGGCCCGCCGCCCGCCACCGGGATCGTCGCCGACGGCGACGGCTCCGGCGCCTCGCGCAGGTGTTTGCGCAGGTCCGAATACTTCCACGCCTCGACGCGGCGCGACGGGAAGCTGGATGCGTCCTTCAGGTCGATTTTCGGAAGGGCGTTCATCGCGTTCCTCCCCCACAGGCGGAGGGGGACCGCGAAGCGGTGGAGGAGTATCGGCGGCGGCTCGGTCAGCCCCCGCCACCATGCTGCGCATGGTCCCCCTCCCCCATCGGGGGAGGAACATCATCACGCGGCCTCCGGCAGGTACTTGTCGTAGCCCTCCGCCTCCAGCTGCAGCGCCAACTCCGGTCCGCCCGAGGCGACGATGCGGCCGGCGGCCAGCACGTGCACCCGGTCGGGTTTGATGTAGTCCAGAAGCCGCTGATAGTGGGTGATCACCAGCATCGACCGCTCAGGGCTGCGCAGGGCGTTGACCCCGTCGGCGACGATGCGCAGGGCGTCGATGTCCAGGCCTGAGTCCGTCTCGTCCAGCACCAGCAGGCTGGGCTCCAGCAGCGCCATCTGCAGGATCTCCAGCCGCTTCTTCTCGCCGCCCGAGAAGCCGACGTTCAGGGGACGCTTCAGCATCTCCATGTCCATCCGCAGCGTGTTGGCCGCATCCCGCGCCCGCTTCAGGAAGGCGGGGGCCGAGACCTCCTCCTCGCCGCGCGCGCGCTTCTGGGCGTTCAGCGCCGTGCGGATGAAGGTCAGGGCCGGCACGCCCGGGATCTCCAGCGGATACTGGAACGACAGGAACACGCCCTTGGCCGCCCGCTCGGCCGGATCCAGCGCCAACAGGTCGTCGCCGTTCCACGCGACCGAGCCCTCGGTCGCCTCATAGCCGGGCCGCCCCGTCAGGGCGTAGCCCAGGGTCGACTTGCCCGCCCCGTTCGGCCCCATGACGGCGTGCACCTCGCCCGCCGGCACATCGAGCGTCAGCCCCTTGAGGATCGGCTTGTCGCCGACGGAGACGTGGAGGTTGTTGATTTTCAGCATTTTTTATTCGACCGAGCCTTCCAGGCTGATCGCCACTCCAAAACCCGTCATCCTCGGGCTTGTCCCGAGGATCCATTTATCTGCCGCCGCGCCCCGCGGACGAAAGCGCGCCGACGATCGCGCTAGACGTCGGCCCTCGACGCCCTCCAGCGATGGATCCTCGGGACAAGCCCGAGGATGACGGAGGATAGGGATCGATCTAGCCAACCGACCCCTCCAGCGAGATCGCCACCAGCTTCTGGGCCTCGACGGCGAACTCCATCGGCAGCTCCTGCAGCACGTCGCGCACGAAGCCGTTGACCAGCAGGGCCACCGCCTCCTCCTGCGACAGGCCGCGCTGCTGGACGTAGAACAGTTGGTCCTCGCTCAGGCGCGTCGTCGTCGCCTCGTGCTCCAGCTGGGCCGAGCCGTTGCGGGCCTCGATGTAGGGCACGGTGTGCGAGCCGCACTCCTTGCCGATGAGCAATGAGTCGCACTGGGTGAAGTTGCGCACGCCCGTCGCCTTGGGGTGCACCGAGACCAGACCGCGATAGGTCGAGTCCGACTTCCCCGCCGACACCGCCTTGGCGATGATCCGGCTCTTCGAGTTCTTGCCCAGGTGCACCATCTTGGTGCCCGTGTCGGCCTGCTGGCGCCCGTTGGTGATGGCGATCGAATAGAACTCGCCCGAGCTCTCCTCGCCTTTCAGCAGGCAGGACGGGTATTTCCACGTCACCGCCGAGCCGGTCTCGACCTGTGTCCACGACACCTTCGACCGGTCGCCGCGGCAGTCGGCGCGCTTGGTCACGAAGTTGTAGATGCCGCCCTTGCCGGTCTTGGGATCGCCCGGGTACCAGTTCTGGACGGTCGAGTACTTCACCTCGGCGTCGTCCAGCGCGACGATCTCGACCACCGCCGCATGCAGCTGGTTCTCGTCGCGCATCGGGGCGGTGCAGCCCTCCAAGTACGAGACGTAGGAGCCCTTGTCGGCGATGATCAGGGTCCGCTCGAACTGGCCGGTCTGGCTGGCGTTGATGCGGAAATAGGTCGACAGCTCCATCGGGCAGCGCACGCCCGGCGGGATGTAGACGAAGCTGCCGTCCGAAAAGACCGCGCTGTTCAGGGCCGCGAAATAGTTGTCCGAGACCGGCACCACCGATCCGAGATACTGGCGCACGAGCTCAGGATATTCGCGCAAGGCCTCGGAAATCGGCATGAAAATCACGCCGACCTTGGCCAGTTCCGCCTTGAAGGTGGTGACCACGCTGACGCTGTCGAATACCGCGTCGACGGCGTATCGCGGCGCGCCTTCGACGCCCGCCAGCACCGCCTGCTCCTTCAGCGGAATGCCCAGCTTCTCGTAGACCGCCAGCAGCTCCGGATCGACCTCGTCCAGGCTCCTGGGGCCGTCCTTCTTCTTGGGCGCGGCGTAGTAGTAGAGGTCCTGGTAGTCGACGGGATCGTACTTCACCGCCGCCCAGGTCGGCTCCTCCATCGCCAGCCAGCGCTCGTAGGCGGCCAGCCGCCACTCCAGCATCCACTCCGGCTCGCCCTTCTTCTCGGAGATGAAGCGCACGATGTCGGCGTTCAGGCCCTTGGGCGCGAACTCCTGCTCGATGTCCGAGGTGAAGCCGTGCTCGTACTTCTCCAGCGCGGCGACGGCGTCGATGGTTTCCTTAACGGCGGCCATGGTTTACGCGACTTCCTTCGCGCTCTCAGTGATACGTGCGACATGCTTCCGATAGGCGGCGACCCAGGCGTCGGCGAAGCGGATCCAATCCTCCTCCGTCGTGCCCCAGCCGCCCGAGACGCGCACGCCCCCGGTCGCCAGGTGTTGCAGGCCCATGGCGCTGATCGCCTTGGACGGCTTGGTCTTGCCCGACGAACAGGCCGAGCCCGCCGACACCATCACCCCGACCAGGTCCAGGGTGATCAGCTGCTGCGGGCTGTCCCAGCCTTCGACGGCCATGAACAGGGTGTTGGGCAGGCGCGGAACGGCCTCGCCCAGGATCGTCGAGCCCGCGGCCTTCACCTTGGCTTGGGCGGCGTCGCGCCAGGTCGCGTGGGCCATGGCGGCCTCCAGATCGCGCGCGGCGCAGTCGGCCGCCGTCCCGAAGCCGGCGATTCCCGGCACGTTCTCGGTGCCCGCCCGCAGGCCGCGTTCCTGCCCGGCCCCGTGCAGGATGCGCACGGCCTCGCGCCCCGGCTTCAGCACCAGGGCGCCCACGCCCTGCGGCCCGCCCAGCTTGTGCGCCGACAGGGTCAGGGTGTCGGCGTCCAGCGCCCGCATGTCGACCGGGATCTTGCCCGCCGACTGGATGGCGTCCACGTGCAGCCAGCCGCCGGCGGCCCGCACCAGCTGGGCGGCTTCCACGATCGGCTGGATCACGCCGCTTTCGTTGTTCGCATGATGGATGGCGACCACCGCCCGACCTGGACGCCGCAGCGCCTCGGCCAACCAGGCTAGGTCCACGACGCCGTCCTGGTCCACGGGCAGCACCTCGAGGGCGCGCCCGAGGCAGGGC
>NZ_JBNFOJ010000075.1:0-11407 GCF_057364705.1 Brevundimonas sp. CURTG3B2_SDJG | reverse complement strand
CGCCCCTCGGGGCGCGGCCGAGGCCGGCTGGGGGCGAAGCCGCCTCCGAAGCCTGAGCGCCGCAACGCAGGCCGGTGTACAGGCCGTTCAGATAGTACCAACGGTGCTGGACGGCGCGCTCGCGGGCCTCCCGGCGCTCGCGCTCGGCCGCGTCAGCACATCGGCTCCCGCGATGGCCAGGCCCGCGCCAGGGACCAGCAAGGCGGCGCCTGAGCGCGCCACGCCGCCCAGAGCGCCGAACACCCCGCCGCCCTGGGAACCGCCCATGGTGGCGCTGAGCTGAGCCGCCTCGTCCGAGATCTGGACGCAGGTCATGGCCACGTCGGTTTCCCGGAAGATCTGGAGTTCAGACGGGGCGCGTCCTGGGGCCGCGGGAGCCGGGGGCGCGGCGTCCTGGGCTGCGACGGGCGCGGCCAGCAAGGCCGGGCCGGCGATCAGGATGAGGGAGAAGCGTCTCACGGGGACCTCCGATCCGCCCACCCGTCCATAGCAGAACGGATGCGGCGGCTTCAGGTTGCCCCGGAGGTCTAGGCCCTGGCCGCGCGGCTTCGGGCCTGTACGCCGAGCGCCTGAAGCGCGGCGGCGGCGATATGCTCGGCGTTCAGCCCGGCCTGGGCGTACTGGGCCGCCGGACTGTCCTGATCCTGGAAGATGTCGGGCAGATGCAGGGTGCGGATCTTCAGGCCGGCGTCGAGCGCGCCCTTTTCGGCCAGCATCTGCAGCACGAAGCCTCCGAAGCCGCCCATGGCTCCCTCTTCCACGGTGATCAGGGCCTCGTGCTCGCGGGCCAGGCGCAGGATCAGGTCTTCGTCCAGCGGCTTGGCGAAGCGGGCGTCCACGACGGTGGCCGAGACGCCCTTGGCCGCCAGGGCGTCGGCGGCCTTCAGCGTCTCCTGCAGACGCGTGCCCAGGGACAGCAGGGCCACGGCCGTGCCTTCGCGGACCACCCGGCCCTTGCCGATCTCCAGCGGGGCGGCGAGGTCGGGGATGTCGACGCCGACGCCGTCGCCGCGGGGATAGCGGAACGCCGAGGGGCGATCGTCGATCTCCAGGCTGGTGGCGATCATGGCGGCCAGTTCGGCTTCGTCCGAGGCGGCCATCAGGACCATGCCCGGCAGGGCGCCCATGTAGCCGATGTCGAAGGAACCGGCGTGGGTCGAGCCGTCCGCGCCGACCAGGCCCGCGCGGTCCATGGCGAAGCGCACCGGTAGGGACTGGATGGCCACGTCGTGGACGACCTGGTCGTAGCCGCGCTGGAGGAAGGTCGAATAGATGGCGCAGACCGGCTTCATGCCGTCGGCGGCCAGGCCGGCGGCGAAGGTGACGGCGTGCTGCTCGGCGATGCCGACGTCGTAGGTCCGGTCCGGGAAGGCGGCGCCGAACAGGTCCAGACCCGTTCCACTGGGCATGGCGGCGGTGATGGCGACGATGGAGGGGTCGCGCTCGGCCCGCTTGATCAGCTCGGTCCCGAACACCTTGGTGTAGCTGGGCGCGTTGGAGACCGGCTTGGACTGCTTGCCCGAGACGACGTCGAACTTGACCACGGCGTGGAGTTTGTCGGCGCTGCTTTCGGCCGGGGCGTAGCCCTTGCCCTTCTGCGTCACGACGTGGACCAGCACGGGACGATCCGTGATGGCGGCGGCGTTCTTCAGGATGGGCACCAGGTTGTCCATGTCGTGCCCGTCGATGGGGCCGACGTAGTAGAAGCCCAGTTCCTCGAAGAAGGTGCCCCCGACGACCATGCCGCGGGCATATTCCTCGGCCTTGCGGGCGGCGTTCTTGAACGGGCGCGGCAGGTGTTCGACGAATTTCTTGCCGATGTTGCGGACCTGGCGGTAGGCGCCGCCCGAGACCTGGCGGGCCAGGTAGGCGCTCATACCGCCGACGGGCGGGGCGATCGACATGTCGTTGTCGTTGAGGATGACCATCAGCTGGCCATGGGTCGCCTCGGCCGCATTGTTCATCGCCTCATAGGCCATGCCGGCCGAGATCGAGCCGTCGCCGATGACGGCTACGACCCGGTTGTTCTCGCCCTTCTGATCCCGAGCGGCGGCGAAGCCGAGGGCGGCGCTGATCGAGGTCGAGGCGTGGGCGGCGCCGAAGGGGTCGTATTCGCTCTCGCTGCGCTTGGTGAAGCCCGACAGGCCTCCGCCCTGGCGCAGGGTGCGGATGCGGTCCCGGCGGCCCGTCAGGATCTTGTGCGGATAGCACTGGTGGCCGACGTCCCAGATCAGGATATCCCGGGGCGTCTCGAACACATGGTGCAGGGCCACCGTCAACTCGACCACGCCCAGGCCCGCGCCCAGATGGCCGCCGGTGACCGAAACGGCGTCGATGGTCTCGGTCCGCAACTCGTCGGCCAGCTGCTTCAGCTGAGGGAGGTCGAAGCCCCGCATGTCGGCGGGCAGCTTGACCTGATCGAGAAGGGGGGTGTCGGGCATGCGGGCGGTTCGTACCTAAGCCTTTGGTCTTCCAACACGCTGTAGCGCATTTCGCTGCGGGCCGGATCGATCCGATTTGTAAAATCGATGCACGACCGATGCAGGGGTCAGTCCCCTATCAGGACCTGCGCTTCAGCACAAAGTCCACACTGGCCTTGAGGATTTCGGCGTCCGAGCCGAAGACGTCCAGGTGGGCGCGGGCCTGATCAGCCAGATGCGCGACCCTGTGCCGCGCCGCCTCGACGCCCAGCAGGGTGACGAAATTGGTCTTGCCCTGGGCGTGATCCTTGCGGGCGGCCTTGCCCAGGATGTCCTCGTCGCCCTCGACGTCCAGCAGGTCGTCGACGATCTGATAGGCCAGCCCGATGTCGTGGGCGAAGCTGGTCAGGGCCTGACGGTGGATCTCGCGGGCGTGGGCGATGATCAGCGGGATCTCGAAGGCGTAGGTGAACAGGGCGCCGGTCTTCAACCGCTGCATGCGGGCCACGCCGCCCAGGTCGTCCCGGACGCCCAGCAGGTCGATCATCTGGCCGCCGGCCATGCCGCGCGCGCCGGACGCCATGGACAGACGGGCGGCGAGCTCGCAGCGGACGGCGGGATCCTCGTGGGTGTCGGGGTGCAGGACGATGTCGAAGGCGGCGGTCTGCAGCGCGTCGCCGGCCAGGATGGCGGTCGCCTCGTCATAGGCGCGGTGCAAGGTGGGACGGCCCCGGCGCATGTCGTCGTCGTCCATGGCCGGCAGGTCGTCGTGGACCAGGCTGTAGGCGTGGACGCACTCCAGGGCGCAGGCGGCGCGCAGGACAGGCCGCTCCTCGATGTCGAAGAGGGTGGCGGCTTCCAGCGCGAAGAAGGGGCGCAGCCGCTTGCCGGGACCCAGCGCGGCGTAGCGCATGGCCTCGGTCAGGCGGGACTCTGGTCCGTCCGCCCGCGGCAGCAGCTCGTCCAGGGCCACGGTGACGAGGTCGGCGACCTCGGCGACGCGGTCGACGACATCCTGCTCGGGCGAGTTGGCGGCCAGAACGTTCAGAACAGCCTCCCGCCCACGGGGACCTCGCGGTCGACCCCGATCAGGACCACGGCGCCGTCCTTGTCCGGGAACCCCAGGGTCAGGACTTCGGACCGGATCGGGCCGATCTGGCGCGGCGGGAAGTTGACCACGGCGGCGACCTTGCGGCCGACCAGTTCATCCAGGGTGTAGTGGACGGTGATCTGGGCCGAGGACTTCTTGACGCCGATCACGGGGCCGAAATCGATGGTGAGCTTGTAGGCGGGCTTGCGGGCCTCGGGGAACGGCTCGGCCTTCAGCACCTGGCCGACGCGGACGTCGACCTTCAGGAAGTCGTCGACCCCGATCTGTGGAGCGACGGCGTCTTCGGCGGAGGACATCACTCGAACCCGGCGGGCTCGGCGCCCTTCGCCTGGCCGTCGGGGCCGACGACGATCTTCTCGACCCGCAGCTGAGCCGCCTTGAGCCGGGCCTCGCAATGGGCCTTCAGGCGTGCGCCCTCCTCGTACAGGGCGATCGATTCTTCGAGGGGCGCCTGGCCGGACTCGAGCTTCTGAACGATCTGCTCCAGGCGCTGCAACGCGTCTTCGAAGCTGAGGTCGGCCGGGATCGGAGAGTCGGACATGGAGGTTCCACAGATGAACCCCTTCCTTAGTCAGTGCGCCGAACGGCGGCAATCCGCTGCGGCCCCGTTCCGCATACCCCCGTTCCGGGATACACACGTCTGAGTTCAGGGCTTGGAAGGGGTGCGATCATGGGGAGAGTTCTCCTTGTTGCAGGCTTGTGCGCCGGAATGGCCGCCTGCGCCTCGGTCCCGCGCGAGCAGGCCGCGCAGCTGGCCAGGAGCGGCGCCGAGGCGTCCGAGGCGGCGGCCCTGGAGGTGCGCGACCTGTCGGGGCGCCTGGACCGGCAGGAGGAGCTGACGGTGTTCACCGCGACCTGGGAGACCTGCGTCGAACTGAGCGATCCGGCCGAGTGCGAGCCGGTCGAGCAAGGCGACGCCAACGCCCGCGAGGTCGACAGGCTGATCACGGCGATCAACCTGCGCGCCGACGCCCTGACTGCGCTCGCCGACGCCTATCGCGCGCTGGGCGTCGAGGCGGAGTACGACGCCGAAGGGGCGATGGAGACGGTGGTCGGGCGTCTGACCACGAGCGTCAACACCTATGCGAATCTGATCCAGCCGGGCTCCGGGAGCCTGATCAGCGCCCCGGTCGGCGGCCTGATCAGCCAGGGCGCGGGCCTGCTGGCGCGGGACCGCCAGCGGGCGCGGCTGAGCACCGGCAGCGTCCGCATCCGCGAGGCGGTGACCCTCTTGCGCCAGTCGCTGTCGGCCGAAGCCCGCCTGTTCAACAGCCTGTCGGGCGCCTTCGCCGAGCAGGAAGGCGCGGCGGTGCAGGCGTTGTACGAGGCCAATCTGATCGCCCGGGCGCCGCTGCTGGCGCCGATGGCGAAGGACCTGGGCGTCGAGTTGACGCCCTCCGCCGAGGGGATTCTGGCGACAAACCCCAGCGCGCGGGGGCCGCCATGGCCTATCTGCAAGGACAGGCCAACGATCGCGTGCGCCTTCAACGCCTGCGCTATGACGCCATCGTGCGGACGCTGGCCAAGCTGGAGGCGGCGCACGGCGACTTCGAGAGAACCGGCAGCCCCGACGTCGCGGACCTGAACCGGGCCGTCGCCGAGATCAGCGCCCTGACCCCCGAAGCCCAGGAGCCGGCCCGATGAGCAGCCATGAAGAGCGTTTCGCCCTGGCGGCGCAGGCCTATTCCGACGCGTGGCGGAACCGCAAGGCGGACCGCAAGGCGTGCGGCGGCGACGCGGTGAAGTTGAAGGCGGTGAACGACAATCTGGAGGGCCTTCACACCCAGATGCTGCGCGCCGCCAGCGCCTGGCTGGCCGAGACGGGCCCCGACGTCGAGGCGGCGTTCGAGGCCGCGAAGACCGCCAAGGACGCGGTGGACAAGGCGCGCGCCGACGCGGTGGCGATCACCGCCCGGCTGGCGGCGTTCGCCGATCTGCTGGATGGCGTGAAGACGTTGATCGAGAAGGCCAAGAAAGCGCCGGAAGACGACGGCCCGCCCTAGGGCGCGACGGCTTCGACGCGACGGACGCGGACGATCTCGACGCGGGGATCGAGCATCTGGCCGCGCATGTGACCGTCGCCCTCGGTCGCGGACTTAGGGGCCTCCATAATCCGGCGCACAACGTCCATGCCCTCGACCACGCGGCCGAAGACCGCGAAGCCGGGATCGTCAGGCCGGGAGCGCCCGGCGTCCAGCGAGGTCACGTCGCCGACGATGATGAAGAAATCGCCCGTCGCCGTACCGGGGTCGAAGCGCGCCATCGACAGGGCGCCGTCGACATGGCGGAGGCCGGTCTGGCTGGTGGGTTCATGGGCGATGGGCGACAGAACCCGGTCCGGCGCGTTGCTGGTCCCGCCCTGGATCAGACCGGAGCCGGGCGTCAGCACCATGCCGCGATAGAAGGTCGTACCGTCGAAGCGGCCCTCGTCGACATAGCGCAGGAAGTTGGCCGAGGTGATCGGCGCGCGCGGATCGGTCTCGGCGAGAATGGTCCCGGCGGAGGTCTCGATCGCCACGCGGACGGGGTGGGCCGCGTCCGCGACAGGAGCCGCATCCTGGGCCAAAGCCGATCCGGCCGCGACTAGCGAGAGCAGACAGACAAGCAGGGACCGCCGGATCATCGTCCCCTCCGCGTCAGCGCTTCTCGTAGCGGCGCTGGGACCAGTAGCGGAAGCCCTGGTTATGGACGAGCTTCCAGCCGTCGGCCTTCAGGCGTCGGCCGACCATGTGGTTGAAATAGCCGTGGGCGAGGACCAGGACGTCCTGGCCCGATTCGGCGCGGCCGATCAGGACCTGGGCGGCCTTCTCGGCGCGGGCCTCGGCCTCGCGGCGAGTCTCCTGGCCTTCGTGATGGTTGAAGGCGTGCCACCAGAAGCGGGCCACCGCGCCCCAGTATTTGGGCGGCAGCTTGAACCAGGCGGGGAAGTGCGGCGGGGGCAGCGGCGCCTCGATGAACAGGGCGTCGGTCATGACTTCCTTGCCGGCGGCGGCGGCGGCGGCGGTCTCCTGTGCGCGCGGCCGGGTCGAGGCGTAGATGGCGCCGGCGCCTTCCGCCGTTGCGACCAGCTCGGGCGGCGGGGTCTGGCCGGCGCGCAGGCCGCCGACCTCGTACCTGGCCCACCAGTCCCGGTACTGGTCGGAGGTGAGCAGGCATTTGCGCGACAGGGCCGGCTCGCCGTGGCGCGCCAGGACGATGGCGCCGGGGCGAACGGACACCAGGGCCGCGGGTCGGGGAATCGGGCGCGGCGCGAATTGATCGATGACGGGTTCTCGGGCGGGGGCTGACATGCGTTTCGGGACGGAAAGTTCAATACGATCCGGCCTTTAGTCCTCCCCCAGAGCCTGGACATGGGCGGCCGCGGAACGGCCCAGCCCTTCTAGGTCGTAACCGCCCTCGAGCGATGAGACAACCTTGCCGCCACAGCACGATCTCGCGACCTCGACGACCGCCCGGGTCGCCCAGGCGAAATCCTCCGCCTCCAGGCTCTGGTGGGCGAGCGGATCGCGGCGGTGGGCGTCGAATCCGGCGGAGATCAGGATCAGGTCCGGATTGAAGACCTGGAGCGCTGGCATCAGCCGATCGCAGAAGGTGGCGCGCCAGGCCTCCCGAGCGGCATGGGGCGGGACAGGCGCATTGACGATGTTGCCGACGCCGGTCTCGGACGCCGCGCCGGTGCCGGGGTACAGCGGCGACTGATGGATGGAGCCCAGGAACAGACGGTCGTCGGCCTCGAAGGCGGCCTGGGTGCCGTTGCCGTGGTGAACGTCGAAGTCGATCACCGCGACGCGAGTCAGGCCCTCCGCCTGGGCGACGCGAGCCGCCACCGCGACGTTGGAGAACAGGCAGAAGCCCATCGCCCGCTCCGGCTCGGCGTGATGGCCGGGCGGACGGACAGCGGCGAACGCGCGGACCGCCTCGCCGTTCGCGACCGTGCGGACGGCATCGATCACCGCGCCGGCGGCCAGGCGCGCGGCGCGCACGCTGCCCGGCGACAGGACGGTGTCCGCGTCTAGCGCCGCCAATCCTTCGCTCGGGCGAGGCGTCAGGATGCGCCGGACGTAGGCGGCGGGGTGCAGGCGCTCCAGATCGGCGACCGAGACCTCGGTCGCCGCCCGGCGGTCTCGCGCCAAGCCGCGTCGTCCAGGGCGGCAAGCACCGCCCGCAGTCGTTCGGGCCGTTCGGGATGGCCGACGCCGGGCTGGTGGGACAGCATGTCGGGATGGGTGAACAGAGCCGCGCTCATTGTCCCAGACTAGGCCGGGTTCACATCAAACACTCGCGGAAAATGGTTGAGCGAAAGGCGGGGATGGGCTGAAAGCGAAGCCATGAGCGACGTCGTCATCCGCACCCCCACCGAGGCCGACGCGGCGGCCCTCGCGCGGTTGGGACAGGAGACCTTCATCGACACCTTCGTGAAGGGCTTCTCCATCCCCTACCCGGCCGACGACCTGGCCGCCTACCTGGCGACCAGCTTCAGCGAAGCGGCGACGCTCGAGAAGCTGAAGGAGCCCGGCGGTCGATGGTGGGTGGCCGAGCGTGACGGCGAACTGCTGGCCTTCGCCAACGCTGGCCCCAACGGCCTGCCCCATCCCGATGCCCGGCGCAGCCACGCGGAGTTGCGGCGGCTGTACGTGTCAAAGGCGGCGCAGGGCCTGGGCCTGGGGACACGGCTGCTCGCCCTGGCGCTGGACTGGATGGAGGCGAACAGCGACGGCCCGCTATGGATCGGAGTCTGGAGCGGCAATGTGAAGGCGCAGAAGCTGTACGCCGCCCATGGCTTCGAGAAGGCGGGAGAGTATGAATACCCCGTCGGCGCCTGGCGGGACCACGAGTTCATTCTGAGACGCGGATAGACGTTCGCCCCCAACCGTGGCTTGATCGGCCCGAACGGGGGAAGATCATGCTCGCCGAATGGATTCTCGCCGCGACGCTGACGATCGCGCCGGCCGCCGCGGCCCAGGACGAGGCATCGACCGCTACGGCCGAGGAGATCGCCGAGGCCCGGACGCGCGCCGACCGGCTGATCGCCGACGCAGGGGCCGAGGGCGTCTTCGTCAACGCCACTCGGGACGACGGGCTGGCGCGGGTCAGGCACGTCGCCAGCGGCATGGTTTGCGGCTTCGAGGGCGGGCCGGAGGATCGGATCCACATCTTTCCGACCGAGGCCGCAGGAATCTCCCGGGGCGACGATGTCGGCTGCATCTCGCGCGACGAAGCGCTGGACATCGATCTGACGATCTACGCGACCCGCTATCGCCCGATGCCCAGCGCGGTCGCCGTCCTCGCGGACGCCGGCCGTGCGATCGTGGCGCGCTGGCCGGACGCGGAACCCTATAGCGCCGGCTTGCCGTCGATGAGTTTGGAGGGCCAGGAGCCATCGTCCCTTGCGGCCTACAAGGTCCGGGTCGGCGACGCCTGGAAGCTGACCCTCGCCCTAGTGTCACACCGCGACGAATGGGGATTCAAGGCCCGCGCCACGGGACCCTACGAGGAGCCGGCCGTGGTGGCGCTGTACGCCGGCGTCCTGTTCGAGGCCGCGCTGGTCGAGCGTTCGAAACCCTGATCGTCGCGGAACCGCGGACCGTCCCGCCGGTTGCCCGCCCATGCATACCGTCAGGATCGGCACCTCCGGCTGGGCGTACAAGGACTGGAACGGCCCCTTCTATCCGGAGGAGGTGAAGGCGGCGGGCCGTCTGGCCTACATCTCGCGGCGCTTCCCGACGCTGGAGATCAACGCCAGCTTCTACCGCATGCCGACGGACAAGGCCGTGGCCGGCTGGCGCGCGCAGACGCCGGAGGACTTCCTGTTCGCCTGGAAGGCCTCGCGGTTCATCACCCACAACAAGAAGCTGCGCGAGCCGACGGACAGCCTGGCTTACATGTTCGAACGGGCCCAGGGCCTGGGTCCGAAACTGGGGCCGATCCTGTTCCAGCTGCCGCCGAGTCTACACCGGGACGACACTCGGCTGGAGGATTTTCTGGATGCCCTCCCCGCGGGCCGCCGCTACAGCGTCGAGTTCCGGCATCCGGGCTGGTACGATGACGCGGTCCTGGAGATGCTACGGCGGCGGAACGTCGCTCTGTGCATTTCGGACCATCACCACGCGCCGGCGCCGTGGGAGGCCACGGCGGACTTCGTCTATATGCGCGGACACGGGCCGGGCGGGCGCTATCACGGCCGCTACGGCGTGGCGGCGCTGAGAAGGTGGGCCGAAGCGATCCGCGGATGGCGCGGACAGCGGGACGTGGTGGCCTATTTCGACAATGACATCAAAAGCGCCGCGCCCAAGGACGCCGAACAGCTGATTGGGCTGCTGGAGAAGGCCTGATAGGCTGACGTCATGCTGCTCCCCTTCTTCACCGCCCTGCGCGACGCGAAAGTGCCCGTGTCGATGAAGGAATGGCTCCATCTGATGGAAGCCATGGACAAGAATGTCGCCGGCCGGAAGGTCGATGACTTCTACCACCTGTCGCGGGCGGTCCTGGTCAAGGACGAGAAGCACTACGACCGCTTCGACCAGGTGTTCGGCAAGGTCTTCGCCGGGGTCGAGACGGTCGGCGCCGGCGAAGACCTGACCACGGACATCCCCGAGGACTGGCTGCGGCTGCTAACCGAGAAATACCTGACCGACGAGGAGAAGGCCCAGATCGAGGCGCTGGGCGGCTTCGACAAGCTGATGGAGACGCTGAAGCAGCGCCTGGAGGAGCAGCAGGGCCGGCACGAGGGCGGCAACCGCTGGATCGGCACCGGCGGGACCAGCCCCTTCGGTCACGGCGGCTACAATCCGGAGGGCGTTCGCATCGGCGGGCCCGGCAAGCACGGCCGGGCCGTGAAGGTGTGGGAAAAGCGCGAGTACCGGAACCTGGACGACCAGGTCGAGCTGGGCACGCGCAACATCAAGGTGGCGCTGCGCCGCCTGCGCCGGTTCGCGCGCCAGGGCGCGGCCGACGAGCTGGACATGGACGCCACCATCGACGGCACAGCGCGCCAGGGCTGGCTGGACATTCATATGCGCCCGGAACGCCGCAACACGATCAAGGTGCTGCTGTTTCTGGACATCGGCGGTTCGATGGATGCCCATGTGAAGATGTGCGAGGAGCTGTTCTCGGCGGCCAAGACCGAGTTCAAGCACCTGGAATTCTTCTACTTCCACAATTGCCTCTACGAGGGCGTCTGGAAGGACAACCGCCGCCGTCACGCCGAGAAGACCCCGACCTGGGACGTGTTGAACAAGTACCCGGGCGACTGGCGCGCGATCTTCGTCGGGGATGCGACGATGAGCCCCTATGAGGTGACCATGCCCGGCGGTTCGGTCGAGCACTGGAACGAGGAGGCCGGAGCGGTCTGGCTGAAACGGGCGACGCAGCAGTGGGACAAGGCGGCCTGGCTCAATCCTTCGCCGGAGCGGTACTGGAGCTATTCGCCGTCGGTAGGGATCATCCGCGAACTGGTGGACGAGCGCATGTATCCCCTGACCCTGGAAGGCCTGGAGAAGGCGATGCGGGCCCTGGCGAAATAGACTAGGCTGTTTCCGGTTTCGGAGGTTCTCATGCTCGCCGCCGCTCTCGTCTCCGCCCTCGTGCTGCAACAAGCTTCACCCGCCGCAGGGCCGGCGGTCTGGAGCACGCCGGCGCAGGAACCGGTCGTCGCCGCTCCCGCCGCCCCGCCTCCCACGATCCCCGACTGGGCGCGCGCCGATCCCTACGGCTACGAGCGGTCCGAATGCAGCCCGATCCTCCGGCGAGCCGACGAGACGATGGAGATCTGCCAAGCCCGCGTCCGGGCGGCGCTGGCGGCCAATCTGGGTTCCGCCCTGCCCTCGGGCCTGGCCAGCGGCGATGCGGCGCAGAACTGCCGGCAGGAGGCGGCCGG
>NZ_JBNFOJ010000074.1:0-11455 GCF_057364705.1 Brevundimonas sp. CURTG3B2_SDJG | reverse complement strand
ACCAGGTAGTCGACGGTGAACTGCAGCAGGGCGCCGGCGCCCAGCGGGCCCGGCTGGCCGGCGGCCAGGGCGCCGGAGCCGTCACGCTCCAGATGCACGGTCTGGTCGCCGGAGACCAGGTAGCCCGCGATCCGGTAGAAGGCCCCGTTGCTGTCGAACATCCGGCCCGCGACCAGGGTCTGGACATCGAACGAGACGGATGGGAACGGCGTGCTGAAGGTCAGCGGCTGGCCGAGGGCGATCGACGTCGTGGAGCCCACCAGCAACCGATACTGGACGCGAACCGCCTTGCCGTGCCGGACATAGGAGGCCGACAACTGGCCGTTGCCAACAGTGATCGGAGCCGTCCCCGCCTTCACGACCGGGGTGAACGGAATCACGTCGGGCGCGAAGATCAGGTTGCCGCCCGAGCCGGACTGATCCTCCCAGCCGTTGTTGTACAGATTGGGCCCCAGGTTGAAGGCCGCGCCGGGCTTGACGATCACCGTCGAGCCGAAATCGCAGCCGATGATCGAACCGCTGCCCTTCAGCTCCACATCCTGGGTGGAAGCGATGCGCGAGGTCGCCAGGGTGACGTTGCGGCTGTTGTCCGAGAACTTCAGATCGAACAGGGCGGAGTTGACGACGAAGACGTTGTTGCCGCCGCCGAAGTCGATCGACTGGTTGCCGCCGGTCTGAAGATTGGAGAACGACCGGGGCGTGCCGCCGGACAGGAGGTCCTGGATCACTACGGCGTATTTGCCGGACCCGGAGGTCCCTCCCCTGCGCCAAATCTCGACATTGTCCCAGCGCGAGCGGCTGCCGGCCGTCGCCTCGAAATAGAGCGGCGTGTCCTCGAAATCGACGATGCGGCAGTCCGAGACGTTCTGGTTGCCGTCCGATCCCTCGACGGTCAGGCCCGGCGGTTCGGCTGGCGCCGTTCCCGTCGAACCAGAGCTCCCGCAGGGTCACGCCGTCCGCCAGGGTGGCCAGGACGCCGTTGAAGTCCTTGCGGATGCGGCAGGCCCAGCGGTTCTCGCCGATCAGGCTGGTGTAGTTGGGGATCACCCCGAGCGAACTGGCGCACCGATACGACGCCGCCGTGCCGGGAAAGTAGATCGCCCGGCCGATATTGGCGGCCAGGCAGGCCCGGATAGCGGGGGCGTCGTCGGTGGTCCCGTCGCCGGTGACGCCGAAATCGCGGACGTTCACGACGTCCAGAAGCTTGTCCTGAACCGTGCGGGACACAGCCCCCGATCCGGCGGGGCTGAAGATCACGTCGGAGGCGGGAATGGTAGGCATGGGAAATTCCTTCAAACTGGCCCGAAAAGCGGGACAGCAAGGAATATAATCCCATCCTACGTCAGAATTGGTCGCATCACCGTGGCGGCGCGCCGGCCGAATGCACGGCGAGCCTTCAGCTCTTGGTCTTCGGAGCCCGGATCAGCAGGGCCTGGCCCGACAGCACCAGCAGCAGGCCGGCCAGGGCCGTCCAGCCGAATTTCGCGCCCTCGAACAGGACCGAGACCAGCATGGCGATGGGCGGGGTCAGGGCCGAGATGTAGCTGGCCATCGCATAGCCGATGACGCGGGCGATGGTGAAGTACAGGCCGAAGGCGATCACCGAGCCGAAGACCGACAGGTACAGCAGCGAGCCGACGTACGTCGGCGTCGGGTCGATCTGGAACTCCACGCCCGTGGCCAGGCCGTACAGGGCCAGCAGGCCCGTGCCGTAGGCCATGGCCCAGGCGGTGGACGGGATGGCGGCCGACCCTCGCTGCTGGCCCTTCCAGGCGAAGAAGTTGCCGAAGGCCGAGGCCGTGGTGGCGATCAGGGCCAGGCCGACGCCCAGGGCCGCGCGGCCGTCGAAGCCGGCCTTGAGCACCTCGCCGCCGGATAGGACCGCGACCCCGACCAGGCCCAGCAGGGCGCCGCCCCAGGAGGCCAGCGCGGCCTTCTGGCCGGCGGCCAGGCGGAACAGCACGAGATTGAGGAACGTCAGCGAGGCGAAGGTGACCGCGACGATGGCGGAGGCCACCTGGCCCTCGGCGGCGTAGGTGAAGCTGTAGCTGATCGAGAAGGCGAAGGCTCCCTGGCCCAGGGCCGCCAGGTGCTGGGCGCGGGTCAGGTTCAGCTTCTGGCGTGCGATCAGGCAGCCGAGGAACAGCAGGGCCGAGGCCAGGCCGAAGCGCCAGACGATCGAGGCCAGGGGCGGCACGGTCCCCAGCTGAAGGGTGATGGCGTACCAGGTCGTGCCCCAGATCATGGCGCAGATCACGACCCCGACGACGCCCAGGAGGGTGGTCCGCGACAGGCGCGGGCGTTCGACGGGCCGGGTCTCTGTCGGGGAGGACATGCGTCGGACATGGACCGCGTCGCGACGCCGCACAAGACGAGTTATTCGCGGGACGTCATAAGCCGGATTTGTGACGCCTCAGGCGCGCAGTTTCAGCGCCGCGCGGGTCTGGGGCGAAACGGCATCGTAGACGTCCGCCGGCCGGATGTTCAGGCGGGCGCGCGCAGCCTCCAGCGGCTCGGCGAACAGGGCCTCGTAGTCCAGGGCGGGCAGCCAGGCGGCGGCGCGGCCGTTTCTCCACGCTTGCCAGACAGCGCGGCGGGCGGGGACGGAACGGTCCTCGCGGCGGATCTCGCGGGCGGCGCCCCAGCCGATGAAGGCGAAGCCCAGGTTGCCGGTCTGGCCGTAGGAGAAGGCGACCACGCAGGCCTCGCCGAGCGCATCGGTCTCATAGCCCGTGAGCACGTGCCAGACGTCGTGGACGTCGCGCAGGCGGCGGGAGTACCAGATGACCGGATGCGGCGCGTCGACCAGGGGCGCGACCTTGCGCGCCTCGTCGGCCAGGCCCTCGGCGGTGAAACCGCGGGCGTCGCGGAAGGCGCGGTAGGCGGCGCCGACGGTGCCGGGCTTGAAAACGGGCCAGCCAGGCGGGGTCGTCCAGGCGATGGGCGAGCTCGTCGCGGAGGAACGCCTGACGGCCGCCCTCCAGGCTGCCCAGCAGCCGGTCGTAGCCGCGGCGGTTCGAGCCGCCGGTCAGGGCGCGCATGATTTCGAAGACCTGGGCGGTGTCCTCCTTGTTCCGGACCAGCCGGCGGAAGGCGCGGAGGGCCTTCAGCGGCTCCAGCCGCTGCGGCCTGAAGCGATCGGACGCGTCGAAGTCGGCGGCGGCGGTCATGGGCGGGCCCCGGGGCGGTGACGGCGCAGCATAGCGCAGGGCGGGCCTCAGGTGAACATTGATAAGGCACGCATCCTTCGGCGAGGGGGAGCGTTCTGCTAAGCTTGGATCGCCGAAAGGAAGCCGCCATGCGCCATGCGCTCTTCATCCTGCCCCTCGTCGCCGCCGCCCTGGCCGCCTGCTCCACCGCGCCGGGCGCCGACGGCGGAAGCACCACCGTCGACGTCACCGCTACCTACCGCGAGCGCATCATGCTGCCGCCCGGCCATGTGCTGACGGTCAGCGTGCAGGACGTCAGCCTGATGGACGCCCCCTCGGTGACCCTGGCGGAGACCACCAAGCCGCTGGAGGCCGCGGCCCGCCCTATTCCGCCAGCCTGAGCGTGCCGAACAGCCGGATCGACCCGCGCCACACCTATGCGGTGCGCGCCGAGATCCGCGATCCCGCCGGCGCGCTGCGCTTCACCACCGACACCCGGCACGCGGTGCTGACCAACGGCGCGCCCAACCGGGTCGATATCGTCCTGGTCGGCGTGCGCTAGGCGGTGAGCGGACTGGTCAAGCGATCAGTGTCCCTGTCGGGCCACGCCACCTCGGTGGCGCTGGAGCCCGCCTTCTGGGCGGTGCTGGACCAGGTCGGCGCCGAGTTGGGCCTGTCTCACGCCGGGCTGATGAAACGCATCGACGAGACGCGGGGCCGCACCCCGCTGGCCAGCGCCTGCCGCCTGCTGGCCCTGGCCTGGGCGGGTGGAGACCGATCTTTCGCCAAAGGGAAGTCCGCAGATTGACAGTCCTGGGGAGGAGCGCATCCTCAGCCCCGGGAGGCCCCCATGACTGAGAACCGCCTGATCCCCGCCGCCGTGTTCGGCGGTCTGCTGGCCCTGGGCTTCGTCGGCGCCGGCGCGCTGATCGGCCAAGGCGTGGTCAACGCCCGGGTCGGCGACCGGTCGGTGACGGTGCGCGGCCTGGCCGAACGCAACGTGAAGGCCGACCTGGCGGTGCTGCCGTTGCGCTTCACCGCCTCGGGCGACGTGCTGGCCGACGTGCAGGGCCAGATCGACCGGGACCTGGCCGCCGTGCGCGGCTTCCTGACGGCGCAGGGCTATCCGGCCAACGCCGTATCGCTGGGCCGGCTGGAGGTGGCGGACCGGCGGTCGCGGGAATACGGGACCCAGGACGGCGGGCCGCGCTTCATCCTGGCCCAGACCGTCATCGTGCGGACCAGCGACGTGGACCGGGTGCAGGCCACCACGCGGGCGCTGAACGACCTGGTGCGTCAGGGGGTGGTGTTGCAGGACTTCTCGGGCCCGACCTATGTCTTCACCAAGCTGAATGACGTGCGGCCGGCGATGATCGCCGAGGCCACCGCGGCGGCGCGCACCGGGGCCGAACGGTTCGCCCAGGACTCCGGCGCGCCGCTGGGGCCGATCCGGCAGGCGACGCAGGGTTCGTTCGAGATCCTGGCCCGCGACGAGATCGGCGACGAGAGCCAGTCCCCGGACAAGAAGGTCCGGGTGGTGACGACGATCAGCTACCGGCTGCGCTAGTCCCTACCCCGCCGGCGCGGGAGCGGGCTGCGGGTTCGGCACCGAGGGCGGCTCGACCGGCGGGGGCGTCGGCAGGTCCGGCACGCGCGGCGCGTCGGGCAGTTCGGGCCGAGGCAGATCGACGTCGATATCCACGTCCGTGCCCCGGGGCGGGCTCATCCCGCCGCCGTTGGTGAAGACGACCACGGCGATGACGGCCGCCAGCACCACCACCACGCCGACCAGCAGGGCCAGCCAACCGCTTCCGCCCCTCCGAGGCGGATTGTTGATGGTGGTGTGATGGACGACCTCGGGCCGGTCGGGGCGTTGGGGATCGGTCATGGCGCCCGCCGTCAGTTCGCGGGCGCCGGAGCCGCATCGGGCACGGCCGGGGCGGAGACCTCAGGCAGATCGACGTCGACGTTGACCTCCTTCGTTTCGGGCGCGCCGCCCCGCATGAAGACGAAGTAGGCGATCACGGCGAGCACCACGACCAGGCCGCCGACGATGAAGGCGATGCCGGCGCCGCCGCCTCCGCCCGTGGTGTTGTTGATGTTGTCAGCCATTAGAAGATCCTCCTGGAGCCCCCGTCGGCCCACTGAACGGCGGCGCGGCGGTCGAGGTTCCGAGGCGGAAGCCGCCGCGCGGGCTGACAAGGGCGCGCGGTCTCCTTATGTTCTCGCCGTTCCCATGACCGATTCCGCCCTTCCCCGCATCTCCGATCTCGCGCGCGCCGGCGGCCCGCCGGCGGCCGTTCCCGACTATCTGTCGGGCCTCAATCCCGAACAGCGCGAGGCGGTGGAGACCACCGAGGGACCCGTGCTGGTGCTGGCCGGCGCGGGCACGGGCAAGACGCGGGTCCTGACCACCCGGCTGGCCCACATTCTGGCGACCGGCAAGGCGCGGCCGTGGGAGCTGCTGGCCGTCACCTTCACCAACAAGGCCGCGCGCGAGATGCGCGAGCGGATCACCCAGCTGATCGGACCGTCCGCCGAGGGGCTGCGTTGGCTGGGCACCTTCCACTCGGTAGCCGCCCAGATCCTGCGGCGACACGCGGAACTGGTCGGGCTGAAGTCGACCTTCACGATCCTGGACACGGACGACCAGGAGCGGGTGTGCAAACAGCTGCTCGAGGCCGCCAACCTGGACACCAAACGGTGGACGCCGCGGTCGCTGTCGGGGCTGATCGACCACTGGAAGAACCGCGGCTGGACGCCGGACACGCTTCCCCCGTCAGAGGATTTCGCCAATGGCAAGGGGCACGGGCTGTACGCCGCCTACCAGGCGCGGCTGGTCGGGCTAAACGCCTGCGACTTCGGCGACCTGTTGCTGCACAACCTGACGATCCTGTCGAAACACCCGGATATCGCTGAGGAATACAAGCGCAGGTTCCGCTACATCCTGGTCGACGAATACCAGGACACCAATGTGGCCCAGTACCTGTGGCTGCGGCTGCTGACGTCCTCGACCGGCAATGTCTGCTGCGTGGGCGACGACGACCAGTCGATCTACGGCTGGCGCGGGGCCGAGGTGGACAACATCCTGCGCTTCGAGCGCGACTTCCCGGGCGCCAAGGTGATCCGGCTGGAGCGGAATTACCGCTCCACCAAGCACATCCTGGGGGCGGCCTCGGGGCTGATCGCCGCCAACCGCGGGCGGCTGGGCAAGACGCTGTGGACCGAGGATTCCTCGGGCGACAAGGTCCGGGTGCGCGGGGTCTGGGACGGCGAGGCCGAGGCCCGGCTGATCGCCGACGAGATCGAGACCGCCCGGCGCGAGGGCGTGGCCTACAAGGACATGGCCGTGCTGGTGCGGGCCTCGTTCCAGATGCGGGCGTTCGAAGAGCGGTTCGTGATGCTGGCCATCCCCTACACCGTGATCGGCGGGCCGCGCTTCTTCGAACGGGCCGAAATCCGCGACGCCCACGCCTATCTGCGGCTGATCCTCAGCGAGGACGACGACCTGGCCTTCGAACGGATCGTCAACGTGCCCAAGCGGGGCGTGGGCGACACCAGCGTGCAGAAGGTGCTGCAGATCGCCCGGCTGAACGGCGTGTCGGCGATGGCGGCGGTGCGCGACCTGATCACCTCGGACGAACTGCAGGCGCGGACCCGCACGGCGCTCTCCAACTTCGTGCGCGACATCGACCGCTGGCGGGCGCTGGCCCAGACCACGACGCACTGGGAGCTGACCGAGACCGTTCTGGAGGAGAGCGGCTACACCGACATGCAGAAGGCCGACCGGGCGACCGGCCAGACCCGGCTGGACAACCTGAAGGAACTGACCCAGTCGATGCAGGCCTTCGACAGCCTGACCGCCTACCTGGAGCACGTCTCGCTGGTCATGGACCTGGACCGCGGCGAAAGCGCGGATTCGGTGCAGGTGATGACCCTGCACGGGGCCAAGGGGCTGGAGTTCCCGCTGGTCTTCCTTCCCGGCTGGGAGGAAGGCGTCTTCCCCTCCCAGCGGTCGATCGACGAGAAGGGCGAAAAAGGTCTGGAGGAGGAGCGCCGACTGGCCTACGTCGGCGTGACCCGGGCCAAGTCGGACGCGCGGATCTCGTTCGCGGCCAACCGGCTGGTCTACGGCCGATGGACCTCGCAGCTGCCCAGCCGGTTCGTCGACGAGCTGCCCATCGACCACGTCGATCCCCAGTCGGACACCGGCTATTACGGCGCCTCGGGGGCGATGAAGGAGGCCAAGAGCCGCTGGGACGAAATGCCCACCTTCGGCAGCGGCTATTCCTCGCCAGGCTGGAAACGGGCGCAGTCGTTCACCGCCGCGCGGGCCCCAGCGTCCAAACCCGCACGGCACACGCTGATCGAGGGCGATGGACGGCTGGTGGCCACCGCCGATCCGAAGGCGGGATCGGGCTGGTCCCGGGGCGACCGGGTCTTCCACCAAAAGTTCGGCTACGGCGCGATCCGGGCGATCGAGGGCAACAAGCTGGTGGTCGCCTTCGACAAGGCGGGCGAGAAGAAGGTGATCGACACGTTCGTGGAGAAGGCGTGATCGGATTTCACCCTATCCGTCATCCTCGGGCTTGTCCCGAGGACCCATTTCAGAGGGGTGTCACCGACGGGTCATGTCGCCCGGCGCTAGTGAGCCCAAGCCCGCTTGATCGCGCGATCGGACCAATGGGTCCTCGGGACAAGCCCGAGGATGACGGTGTTGTAGGGAGCAGAAATTCTCTCTAAGGTTGTAGATCGCAGCTTCAGGATCGATCATGGCCCGGGACCGTCCGTTCATCGCGGCCTACATCATGACCAACGCGCCGTACGGCACGCTGTATACGGGCGCGACGAGCAACCTCTACCAGCGCGTCCAACAGCACAGGAGCGGGACGTTCGACGGGTTCACAGCGCAGTACGGCCTCAAGCGGCTGGTGTGGTTCCAGGCGTTCGAGTTCGTCACGAGCGCGATCCGTCGGGAGAAGCAGATCAAACGTTATCTGCGCGACTGGAAGATCAACCTCATCGAGCGGGACAATCCGCATTGGGACGATCTATCGCTCGCGTGGACCGCCGAACCGATATGGCGCCACGATCCCGATTGACGCCCCGAGGCTACTTGTTCGCCGCCCCCGTGGCGGTCGCGTCGCAGTCGATGCGGGCGCACAGACGGGTCATCAGCTCACGCTCCATGACGGGCTGGAAGCGCTGGATCAGCGGGCCGGCCTGCTGGCTCATGACGACGGACTTGGTCATCACCGATCGTCCGACCGGGCTTTCGTAGAAGGTCACGAGCTGTTGCAACTCGTCGACCGTGAAGGTCTCGACGAACAGGTCGATGTAGGCCTCGACCATCTGAGGCAGGACGACGCCATAGGTTTCCATAAGCGCGTCGCGGAGGACATCTCGCTTGTCCTCGGGGAGCGTGGAACTCTCCATCATCGATGTCATCATCGACTCGAGCATGACGTTCATCAGCTTGTCGAACTGCATGGCGACAAAGTAGCGCCGGGCCAGCGCCTCCTTGGTCGCCGCTTCCGAGGCCGCGGCTTCCTGAGCGAAGGCCGGCGCCGCGAACGACGGAGCCGCCAGACCGATCGCGACGGCCAGAATGCAAGCGCGAAGACGTTTCATACGCATTCCCCAGATGAAGCTTGAGCGTTGTGCCCTCAGTCGGCCGCCGCCACAACCGCCCCGGGCCGCGCGAACGTCTCCCACGCCCCCACCGCCAGCAGGACCGCGGTCGAGGCCGCCGTCAGCATCAATGGCGTCAGCATCGGGACGGCGAAGGCCAGCGCGCCCAGGGCCAGCAAGCCCGCCAGACGGGGACCGGACCAGCGCTTCCACACCGCGAAGATGGCGATCGCCGTGCCCGCCAGGAACAGCGCCGGGCCGCCCAGCAGGACCCAGGCGGCGGCGGGCGCGACATGCCCCTCGGGGATGGGCGAGCACAAGTTCGTCGCCGACAGCGGTGACGACGATGCCGGCCACGATCGGCAGGGGGGCGTAGGTGTAGGCGCGCCGCGCGATGGCGCCGGGGTCGTCGGAGCCGGCGATGACCTCGGACGCGCGATCGTGCTTGTCGCTGAAATACAGCCACCACATGGCGATCGTGCCCAGGAAGGCGCTGACGAAGGCCAGGATCGCGGGCGGGGTCCAGGGCAGGTCGGCGAAGGTGGCGCCGGTGATGATGATCGACTCGCCCAGGCAGATGATGGCGAAAAGGCCGACCCGCTCGGCCAGGTGGGCGCCCTCGACGTTCCAGTCGCTGGTGCTGGCGCGGCCCAGGCCGGGCGTCCAGAAGGCGGACATCGGGCCGGCGAACTCCAGGGCCAGGGCCACCAGCCAGATCAGCAGCCGGGTCTGGCCGTCCATCAGGCCGCCGGCGATCCAGACGGCGCCGCCCACGGCGGCCCAGACGCAGATCCGCTGGAAATTCGTCTTCAGGACCGCATCGCCGCGCACCGCCCAGAGAGTGAACAGGCCGCGTCCCAGCTGGATCGCGACGAAGGCGACGGCGAAGACCAGGCCCTTATCGCCGAAGGCTTCCGGCAAGGAGGTGGACAGAACCAGCCCCGCGGCCATCAGGCCGAACAGCATGACCCGCACCAGGGGTCGCTCGGGATCCAGCCAGTTGGTGATCCAGCTGGTGTCGATCCAGGCCCACCACAGGGCGCCCAGCATGATCGCCGCCTGAAGCGCGCCCATCCAGGTCAGATGGGCCAGCAGGGTGTGGCTGACCTGGGTGATGGCGAAGACGAAGACCAGGTCGAAGAACAGTTCGACGAAGCCGACGCGGGCGTGGTGGCCGTCCCGGTTCCTGAGCAGCGAGCCTGGCATTCCCCAACCCTTCGTTAACGCTGACGGCCGACCCTGCAACGGTGCGTGAGTCCCGTCCAGCACCGGCCCCGAGCGAACCCGCTCCCACCTGGTGGGAGGGGGCGATCTGCATCGGCATGATCGCCATGCTGACCGGCGCCCTGATCGGCCCGGTGTTCGCCCCGACGCAGGAGGAGACGCCGATCCTGCGGCTGGTGTGGCTGCCGGCCTATGCGGCCGTGATCGGCCTGGTCGCGTTCCGGCTGGACCGGATGTGGCGAGCCTGGCCTGCGGCGATCGGCCTAGCGCTGCTGGTCGGCCTGACGTTCGCGTCGAAATACTGGTCGATCGACTACGAGACGACCAGCCGGCGCGTGATCTCGGTGGCGATCACCGGCGTGTTCGCCCTGTACCTGGGCGCGGTGTTCCGTGGGCCGCACCTGCCGCGGATGCTGATGCAGGCGACGCTGATCATGGCGCTGGGCAGCCTGGTGATGGTCTTCGCCTTCCCCTCGATCGGGGTGCACCAGTTGGACAACGCCGGCCTGTGGAGAGGCCTCTGGTACGAGAAGAACCAGATGGGGGCGGTGATGGTGATCGGGGCGACGGCCTCGGCCGCCTGCCTGGCCTCGCCCGATCCGCGGCGGCGGCTGCCCGCGATCGCGCTGGCCCTGTCCAGCGGGCTGGTCCTGGCGACCCAGTCGAAGACATCGCTGCTGTGCCTGGGGCTGGGGCTGGCGATGGTGGGCGGGTTCTGGACGCTGCGCCGGGGCGGGGCCGCGTTCGCGGTCGTGGCGATCTGGGCGGCGGTGGTCGTGGCGGGGCTGGGGATCTGGATATGGGACACCCATTCGGTCGCCGTGCTGGAGGCCCTGGGCAAGGACCCGTCGCTGACCGGGCGGACCGACATCTGGGCGAGCCTGATGCGCAAGGTCGCCGACCGGCCGTGGACCGGCTACGGCTACGGCGCCTTCTGGGGCAAGGATTCCGCGCCGGCGGACTGGGTGCGAAAAGAGACCCAGTGGCCCGTGCCCAGCGCGCACAACGGCTGGATCGACCTGCTGGTGCAGCTGGGCTGGCCCGGCGCGATTCTGGTGGGTGCGCTGATGGCGATCACGACGGTGATCACCTTGCTGCGCTCGGCGGGCGCTGGCGTGCGCGAGGGTTGGTGGGCCCTGGGCTTCCTGGCCGCCTTCATCGCCCTGAGCCTGTCGGAATCGATCCTGCTGACCCACCAGAGCCTGCCGTGGGTGCTGTTCCTGGCGGTGATGACGCGCGCGATCCTGCCGTCGTCCACAGCCGAGGCGCGCCGCTTGCGGGAAGCCGCCGCCGGGCCTACCAGACCGGTCCCCGAATCGCCGCACAGTATCCGAATGGGCCAGTCCGCCGACCTTCTTTCGCTGTTCGATGACGAGCCGACGCAACCGCGTCCGGCCGACCCCTCAGCCGCGCCCGTCGCCGATCCCGCGCTGACGCCGCAGGCCGCCGCG
>NZ_JBNFOJ010000073.1:0-11457 GCF_057364705.1 Brevundimonas sp. CURTG3B2_SDJG | reverse complement strand
CGGGCGCCCCTGCTGCAGTTCACGTCGACTACCTGGTCTAGCGGCGGACTGACGGAAGGAGGGGCGGGTCCGGCTGCGGGCCCGCCCCGCCTACCGCCGGAACCAGCCCGACCGCTTCTCCTTCAGCTCGGCCTTCACCAGCGCCTCGGTCTCGGCGCCGGTCTTCGCCTCCGCCAGCTTCTGGCG
Organism: Brevundimonas sp. CURTG3B2_SDJG; assembly: GCF_057364705.1. Lineage (NCBI taxonomy): Bacteria > Pseudomonadati > Pseudomonadota > Alphaproteobacteria > Caulobacterales > Caulobacteraceae > Brevundimonas > Brevundimonas sp. CURTG3B2_SDJG. Next base: position 11,271 of record NZ_JBNFOJ010000073.1, on the reverse strand, counting down.
ACGCAGTTTTTCGGCCTTGATCCGGCGCATGGCGACCAGGGCGATCAGGCCGGCGCGGGTGTGGGGCGCATAGCCGCCCATGTCAGTCCTCGCGCTTGGCGCCGTCCAGCAGGCGCTCGGCCCGCTCGCGCGCCGTCTCGACCGCCTGGCGTTCGGCCTTGGTCCGCCCGTGGGCGGCGCGGTTGGTCTTGGCCATGGCCTTCGCCTGGAGCTTCGCCCGGTCCTTCCGGGCCCGGTTCAGATTGACGATCTCGCCCATGGACTCACTCCTGCTCAGGCGTCTCGGCTGGCGGGGTTTCGGGATCCTTGGGCCGCAGGATCTCGGGGATCTGGGACGAAGGCAAGGCGGTCGGCGCCAGCGGCGGGCTCTCGGTAGGCCGGTCCAGCCGCGCCCAGGCCTCGCCGGCTCGCGCCCGCTGGCGCCCAGTTCGAACAGGGCCGTCATCGTCGGCTGGTCAAACTTCAGGCTCGACGCCTCGACATTGTCCGGAATGGCCGACAGCGACATGGTCATGCCGTTTCGCCGCGCGAACGCCGCCGTCGCCGCCAGGTGAGTGCGCAGCGACGCCTTGCTCATCGCGTCATAGGTCCGTAGCAGGATGCCCGTCAGCCGCCCGGGGGTGACGCCATCGTTGCGCCCCACCTGACCGTTGACCACCACATAGAGGGCGCTCGGCGCGGCGCTGGCCTGGTCGCGCGTCCACAGCAACAGGGGCTCGGGGATCGCCAGGAAGGGCGCGTTCACCCCGCCGTCGACGTGCATCTCCATCGCCACGGTGTTGTCCGGCTGAAGTCCGGCGATCAGCACGGGCGGAAAGACCCCGGGGATGCTGGCCGAGGCGACCAGCACCTCCTTGAACAGCGCCCGCGCGTTCTCGTCGCCCTGGGTCGCCAGCAGGCCCATGTCCCAGATCACCGTCTGCTCGCTGTCCAGGTCGGTGGTGGCCACCAGCAGCCGGCGGCCCGCGGCGTGCTCGCGCGCCACGGCCTGCAGCAGCTCGGGGGTGACGTTGTCGTCGACCAGATCGCGCAGCACCTTGCTGCTGAACAGGCTGGGGTAGAGGAAACCCGCGAAACTGCGCCAGCTCAGCAGATTGGACGCGCCGCCCCCGGTGTAGGCCTGACGCAGCTGGGGATCCCATTCCGGTCCCAGGAAGGCGAAGGGCGCCGCCAGGGCCCCTGTGCTCACTCCGGTGACGATGTCGAACTTCGGCCGGTCGCCGTGCTCAGTCCACCCCACGATCAGCCCGGCGCCGTAGGCCCCGTTGGCCCCGCCGCCGGACAGCGCCAGCATGCTGACGGGCCGCTCGCCGGCGAACCGGCTGCCGACCTCGTCGGACAGGGCGCGCAGCTGGGTCTCGTCGTCCACGCGGATGCGCGGGTCCTGGGCCGGAAGCAGCACGCCCTCAGCGATCCGCACCGGCCCCTCGGGGCGCTCCAGCGTGCCGCACGCCGACAGCCACACGGCCAGGCCCAGGGTCAGCAGGATAGCGGCGATCCGTTTCATGGAGCCTTCCAAAAGGGCGCGTCGGCCAGGTCGCGATACAACCGGCGGCTTCGGCTGTCACCCGTCCGGGACCTTCGCCGTTCGAAACCCCGGCGGGCCCTCGGCGTTCCCGGCAGGGTCGGGCCCGCAAGGAGAGACGCCATGATTTCAGCCTCGCTCATCAAGGAACACCAGGAAGTCGTCGGCTCGGACGGCGCGCATGTCGGCCGCGTCGACCATGTCCGCGGCGACTTGATCGAACTGGCCAAGCTCGACCTCGGCTCGGGCTTCAAGCACCACATGATCCCGGTCAGCTGGGTCCAGCACGTGGACGAGCACGTCCACCTCAACGTGACCAGGGACGAGGCCAAGGCCCGCTGGACCGAGAAACCGCGGTAGGGGCGATCTCCATCGCTCCCATTCTCCGTCATCTGGGGCTCGACCCGAGGATCGGAGGACAGGGCTGAACCAGCGGCCCCAACCCGTCATTCCCGGGCTTGTCCCGGGAACCCCAGATCACCTGCGGCCGCCGGGCGGATGCAATGCCGGTGTTCCTTGATGGCCGGACAAGCCCGGCCGTGACGGTGAAGGCAGGGCCGCACCGGCTTACCGCGAATTCACCCCTGACCCCCGCCGGACGTCCTATGATCGGAGCATGATCCGTCTCGTCCTCAACATCCTCTGGTTCATCTTCGGCGGCTGGCTGGCCGGCCTGCTCTGGCTGCTGGGCGGGGCGATCCTGGCCCTGACGATCGTCGGCCTGCCGTGGACCTTCGCCGCCTGGCGCATCGCCAGCTATTCCTTCTGGCCCTTCGGCCGCGAGGTCGTCTGGCGCGAGCCGGACGCCACGGCCCTGGGCGCCGGCTGCTTTGGCATCGGCCTGAACGTCATCTGGTTCGTCTTCGCGGGCTGGTACATCGCCCTGTCGCACGTCCTGATCGCCGTGGCCGAGGCCATCACCATCATCGGCATCCCGTTCGCCATCAAGGACCTGGAACTGGCCAAGCTCGCGCTCGCCCCGATCGGCCGCACCATCCGCGACAAGCCTTAGGCCGCGCGCGTGAAGAAGCGGCGCAGCCGCTCGGCGGTCTCCTCCGGCTGCTCCTCTGGGAAGAAATGGCCGGCGTCCAGGCCTTCGCCCTCCACCTGATCCGCCCATTCGCGCCACAGGGCCAGCGGTCCGCCCTGCGTCTCATACCACCGGCCCAGACCGCCTCGCGCGCTCCACAGAACCAGGACCGGGCAGCGGATGCGCCGTCCGGCGGCCCGATCAGCGCGGTCGTGGTCGCGATCCAGTGTGGCGGCGGCGCGGTATTCCTCGCAGATCGCGTGGATCCCGGCGGGATCGGCGAGGGCCTCGACGTAGGACGCCCGAGCCTGCTCGTCGAAGGCCGGGCCGTCCGAACCCCAGTTCTCCCGCGCGTCGTCCACCGCCGCCGCCGGGCAGGCGCTCAGAAGCCGCTCGGGCAGGGGAGAGGGCTGCGCAAGCAGGGACCAGGGCCAGAAGGCCGTCGCCAGGCGCGCATCGGCCAGGGCCCAGGCGGTCTCGGTGGGCAGGACGTCCAGCACCGCTACCCCGGTCGCTACGTCCGGGCGATCCAGCGCCAGGCGGTAGGCGACGCGCCCGCCTCGGTCGTGGCCCGCGACGGCGAAACGAGGAAACCCCAGCGCCGCCATCAACCCGACCATCTCGCGCGCCATCGCCCGCTTGGCGTAGGGCGCGTGCGCCGCGTCGGACAGTGGCCGGCCGCTTTTTCCGTAGCCCCGCAGGTCGGCGCGCACGACCGTGAAGGTCCGGGCCAGGCTCGGCGCCACGGCGTCCCACATGCGATGCGTCTGCGGAAAGCCATGGAGCAGCAGAAGCGGCGGCCCTGAACCGTCCACACGGGCGAAAACGCCGTTCCCTTCGACCAGGATGATTTCTCCGTCCGGGCGCATGGAGGCTCCTTCCGGGACAGAACGCAGGCGGGTCCGGTTGGATCGCCCTTCGGTCCGCTAGTCCTCGGCCAGCAGCACGTCCAGATAGGTCTCGCGCCGGTTCAGGAAGCCGCGCGTGACCTGGTAGTGGTCGGTGTCCTCGTAAGCCGTGCGCTCCAGCCCGTGCGGCGAGGTCTGATAGATCCAGGCGTCGGGATAGCCCAGGATGATCGGCGAGTGGGTCGCGATGATGAACTGTGATCCATCCCGCACCAGCGCGTGCATCCGCGCCAGGAACGACAGCTGCCGGCTCGGCGACAACGCCGCCTCGGGCTCGTCCAGGATGTACAGGCCCTGACCGACGAACCGGTTCTCGAACAGGGCGAAGAAGCTCTCGCCATGCGACTGCTCGTGCAATTTGCGAACGCCGTACCGCGACCCGCGCACCTCCGGGTCCTCCAGATAGGTCGCGGTGGTGAAGAAGCTCTCGGCCCGCAGGAAGAAGCCGTCGCGCGCCTTCTGCGCCGACCGCACCGGCCGAACGAAGCGATGCAGCGGCGAGTGCGAGGCCCGGGTCGCATACTGGTGGTCGCGTCCGCCGCCCTCGGCGTTGAAGCCCCACGCGATCGCCAAGGCCTCGATCAGCGTCGACTTGCCCGACCCGTTCTCGCCGACAAGGAAGGTCACGCGCGGATGGAAGGCCAGGGCGTCGGTGGTCCTCACCGCCGGGAGGTTGAACGGATAGACGCCGTCGTCCCAGCCCTCGCGCCGCTCCAGCCGTGCCTCGATCCAGTAGGGGCGGTCGAGCGCAGTCATGGGGTCAGCCCGGCGAGATCATCTTCTCCGGACGCACCCATTCGTCGAACTCCTCGTTCGTCAGATAGCCGCCGCCGACGGCCTCCTCGCGCAGGGTGGTGCCGTTCTTGTGCGCCGTCTTGGCGATCTTGGCGCACAGGTCGTAGCCCAGCTTGCCGTTCAGAGCGGTGACCAGCATCAGGCTGTTCTCCAGGCCGCGCTTGATGTTGTCCTCGCGCGGCTCGATGCCGACCACGCAGTTGTCGGTGAAGCTGATCGCCGCGTCGGCCATCAGCCGCACCGATTGCAGGAAGTTGTAGGCCATCACCGGGTTGAAGACGTTCAGCTCGAAATGCCCCTGGCTGCCCGCGAACGTCACCGCCGCATGGTTGCCGAACACCTGCACGCACACCTGGGTCAGCGCCTCGCACTGGGTCGGATTGACCTTGCCCGGCATGATCGAGCTGCCCGGCTCGTTCTCCGGCAGCGCCAGTTCCCCCAGGCCCGAGCGCGGGCCCGAGCCCAGGAAGCGGATGTCGTTGGCGATCTTGAACAGCGACGCGGCCACGGTGTTGATCGCCCCGTGCGAGAAGACCATGGCGTCGTGGGCGGCCAGGGCCTCGAACTTGTTCGGCGCGGTGGTGAAGGGCAGGCCGGTGATCGCCGCGATCCGCTCGGCCACCTGTTCGGCGAAGCCGATCGGGGCGTTCAGCCCGGTGCCCACCGCGGTGCCGCCCTGGGCCAGCTCCATCAGCTTGGGCAGGGTCTGCTCGATCCGCTCGATCCCGTTGGCCACCTGCTGCGCATAGCCGCCGAACTCCTGGCCCAGGGTCAGGGGTGTGGCGTCCTGCGTGTGGGTGCGGCCGATCTTGATGATGGACGCCCAGGCGTCCGACTTGGCCTTCAGCGCCGCGTGCAGGTGCTTCAGCGCGGGCAGCAGATCGTTCACCACCTGCTCGGCGCAGGCCACGTGCATCGCCGTCGGATAGGTGTCGTTCGACGACTGGCTCATGTTGACGTGATCGTTGGGGTGAACCGGCTTTTTCGAGCCCATCTCGCCGCCCAACATCTGGATCGCCCGGTTCGAGATCACCTCGTTGGCGTTCATGTTCGACTGGGTGCCCGAGCCGGTCTGCCAGACCACCAGCGGGAAGTGGTCGTTCAGCCGGCCCTCGATGACTTCATCGGCGGCGGCGACGATGGTCTCGCCGATCTTCGGGTCCAACCGGCCCAGGGCCATGTTGGTCTCGGCCGCCGCCCGCTTGACGATCCCCAGCGCGCGCACGATCGGCAGCGGCTGCGTCTCCCAGCCGATCTTGAAGTTGCCCAGCGACCGTTGCGCCTGGGCGCCCCAGTAGCGGTCCGAGGCGACCTCGATGGGGCCGAAGGTGTCGGTTTCGGTGCGGTGCTCGGTCATGTCGCGAGAGGCTCTTCAGGCGTGGCGGAGGAATGCGCGGCGGTGTAGCACGGGGGCCGGCGAGGGCAAGGCGAGGCGAGGCGATGCGATGCGGACGTTGATCGGAGGGGCGCTTCTCGCCTTCGCCCTGGCGGGACCCGCGACGGCGGACGATCCGCGCGTCGTCCTGGAGACCGGCCAGGGTCGGATCGTCGTCGAACTCGCGGCCCAGGCCGCGCCGCTGACGGTGTGCAACTTCCTGTTCTACGTCACCGACGGCCACTACGACGGCGGCGCCTTCTTCCGCACAGTGGTGCGGGCGACCAACGCCCATCCGAACCCCATCGACATCGTCCAGGCCGCCTCGCGCCACGGCGTCGAGGACGACACCCTGCCGCCCATCCCGCTGGAGCGGACCCGCGACACCGGCCTCAGCCACGTCGCGGGGACCGTCTCGATGGCCCGCGACGGGCCGGACACGGCCACCTCCAGCATTTTCATCGTGACCCAGGACACGCCGTCGCTCGATTTCGGCGGCGGTCGCAATCCGGACGGCCAGGGCTTCGCCGCCTTCGGGCGGGTGATCGAGGGGCTGGACGTGGCTCGCCGCATTCAGTCGAGCCCTGCCGACGGAGCCGAGCAGCTGACGCCGCCGGTCGCCCTCGTCTCGGCGCGCCTTCTGGGAAACATGCCGCAAGACTGCCGCCCGTGAAGTCCGGCGACTGGATCGGCTCGGGCAAGGTCCGCGCCCGCGAGGCCGGCGACGCCGTCGAGATCACCATCGACGGCCTGACCACCCAGGCCAAATACTACAAACCCCTGGTCTACGAGTTCATGCGCAAGGAATGGACCTCGCGCCCGGCCTGGGGCGACTACGTCGTCGAAATCCGCATGGAACACGTCGGCGACCCGCCCTGGATGGACCTGGACAACCTGGCCAAGGCCCTGCTGGACGCGATCAAGGGCTATCTGTTCCATGACGACAGCCAGGTCGCTCGCCTGCTGGTCGAACGCTACGAGGGCGAGCGCGAGCGGATCACCATCCGGGTGTTTCCGCGGGGGTGAGGTCTCCAACACCTCCGTCACCCTCGGGTCAAGCCCAAGGGTGACGGACTTGGGAGCATCGCTCAAGAACCGCCCCGCTGAAAGCGAAGCGTCGGCAGCCGCATCTGCATCTCGGCGCCCACGAATAGCTGCGGCTCGGAGGGAAGCTCCGCCCCGGCTTCCTTCTCCTTGCGCGTCACGCACGCCTTCGCCTCCGCCGCCAGCGCCAGGAAGTCCGTCGCCGTCGGCAGGGTCTCCAGGATGCAGCCGTCGAACCAGGGATAGCGCTCGCCAGCGCCGCATCCGAACGAGGGCCGGTCGCGCCGCGCCGCGGTCAGGACCATGCGGTTGGGCCCCTGCAAGGCGTTGACGAACTGCCCGGAATAGCAGGCCGAGATGATCACCACCGTCGGCCGCGCCCCGCACGACCGGCGCACCGCATTGGCCAGGATGTCGGGCGTCATCCGGCCGGTCTCGCCGAACACCATGAAGTCCGGCGCCCCGTGCGAGGTGATGTACAGAAGGCAGCCCCGGTCGGCCTGCGCCGCCATCCGCTGGAAGCCTCGAGGCCGTCTGCGGCGAGGTGGGCTCGGCCACGTCGGTGCGCAGGGAGTAGTCGACCATGTGGGCGCGCGAGAAGCCGGCCCGCAGGAAGCCCTGGACCAGGTCGCGCCGCGCATTGTCGAACGCCTGGATCGGTCGGCCGCGCCCGTCACGCCAATCGGCGGCGATAACGCCTGCGGCCCAGCCCTCGAAGCGCGAGGGCTGCGTCTGAGCCGGAGCCTGGGCGCATGCGGGTTCCGCGAGCGCCAAAACCCCTGTCAGCAGTAGGATCAGACCCCGGACCATGCGCTTGCCTCGCGTCAGCCGGTCCCGACGTTAGCGCATGCGACGCGCGGGAAAAGGGGTCACTTCTTCCGAAACTGGTCCAGCGACACGACCTTGGGCCCGTCGTCGCCGGACGGGGGCGGCGGGGTCTCTTCCGGGGCCGGGGCGGCGGCCTCGGCGGCGATCTCCTCGACCGTCGCCGGAGGCTCGAACTGCAGCAGGAATTGCACCGACGGGTCGTAGAAACGGGTCACGGCGGTGTAGGGCATGGCCAGCACCTTGGGCATGCCGCCGAACTTCAGCATCACCGAGAACCGGGTGGGCTCGACCTTCAGGTCCCAGTACTGGTGCTGCAGCACCACCGTCATCTCGTCGGGATACTTGGCCAGGATGTCGGGCGGCACGCTGACCCCGGGCGCCCGGTCTTGAAGGTCACGTAGAAATGGTGCGCTCCCGGAATGCCGTCCGGACCCGCCGCGCGTTCGAGCGCCAGCCGGATCACGCCGCGCAGCGCGTCCTGCATCAGCAGTTCGTAGTGCATCTCGTCGACGGGGGGCGTCTCTTCGGCCATGGGCGAGGTGTAGCGTCGCCTTTCACTCGGCGAAAGACGCCAGGAGGGTGAAAGCGCAGATTCCCGCGAGCGCGCCGGTCAGCCCGCCCGCCGCTCAAGCCACGACACGCCGAAGGCGCAGATCTCGGGGGCCCCGACCAGCGTCAGCTCGGCCCCGCCGATGCGGCCGGTCCGGCCCCGTCCCGTGGCCAGGAAGTCGCGCACGATGTCCCCGAAATAGGCCTCGTCCAGGCCGTCCACCACTGGGTCCGAGGTGTCGAACTCCTCGATCATCCGCCACTCGACGCCCGCTTCGGTCAGGAGGGGGCATTCTTGGCGCACGATCCGCTTGCCGGGGATGTCGGCCAGATGCTCGGCGTAGTGAAGCAGGGTCATGGTGTCCAGCGGCGCGCCCGCCATCAGCACCTTGCCGCCGGCCTCGACCAGCTTGGCCAGCGGCGAGCCGGGGCCGTAGCCGTAGTCCAGCGGGTGGTCGGCCGTGAACCATTCGGCCCGGGCGCCCAGCGCGGCCATCGACGCGCCGGGGTTGGCGCTCCGTCTCGCGCCCGGGGTCGTGCGGACGAACTCCGCCAGCACGCCATTGGCCTGGACCGCGCGCGATGTGGCGGGGTCGAACGGCGGCACATGCGGCTTCCAGGCCTCGGGCATCCGCCCGTCGGCGTCCAGCAGGTCGTGGTAGTTCCCGTCCCAATCGACATAGGACAGCAGGGTCCCGCCTGGCCCGACCGCGTCCCGCAGCGCGCCGATGAAGGCGTCGGGACCGTTCAGCATCGGCCCGAACCGGCTCATCGCCGCGTGGACCATCACCGCGTCGCCCGGCGCCAGACCCAAGTCGCACAGGGCGGACGCCATGGCCTGGCGGGTCAACGGGGCGGCGGACTCGCTCATGCGTCGGCTCGATCGGGAGGAGGGCGCTTCGGTCTTTGATGAAGTGGAGGGCTTCTGTTGCCAGGCGCCCTCCGGGCCCCGCCTGGGGATCTGAACCCCCAGGACTTAAGTGTTCGAAATCAACCGAACCGCTTACGCGGCGAGGCGGACTTCTCCAGCGAAGTTATCGTTCGCAGTTAGAAAATGACCCGATACGGTGGGTCAGGACGGGCGAAAGCAATCCTCTTTACACGTCCGTCGATGCTAGTCGGCCCCCCATGTCCATCCTTGGGCTCGCTCCGCCGATAACGCGGGAGAGGGATGGTGGAGCCGCCGGGAATCGCACCCGGGTCCGGTCCGCTTATTACAGGCGCGTTTATCGCCATAGTCCGGGCGAACCCGGACGCTTGCAATATAGTCCTAAAGCCCTGAAGTTCCAAGGGCTCGTCGCCCGAAGGTCGTCGCTTGCAAAGTCTGGAGGCCCGCGATGTCCCTGGCTTCGGTTTTCCCGTCCCGGCCCGCCGCGGCTCCTCGGTCGACCCGCTGGACCTGGCTCAAGACGGCCGCTCTAGCTGCCACTTCCATCTTCGGAGGCGCTTTCCTCCTCGGCCCGATCTGCCACCTTCAGGGACGGGCCACGGTCTGGTCCCTTGGGTTCACGCCCCGTCCCTGGGGAGCGGGCGAGAGCCCGTTGTGGCTGGCGGTGTTCACCGTCGGCCTCCTCTGGGCCGCGCTCTGGGCCTGGCACGCGATCGGGACTCGCAAGACGCGTCTGGCGGCCGTGCATTGGCTGCTGCCGCTGGTTCCGCTCGCCCTGTACGTCCTGGACGTCCGAAACCAGTCCTACGTCTGCTATCCGTTCTTCTAGACCGTGCGTCTCCGCCCTTGATCCTTCGGCGCTCTCCGGTGAAGCTTCCGGCTCCGATCCGCTCGGGGGAGCGCGCCGCCGTGATCCATCGCCTTCTGATCGTCGCCTTCGCCTGCCTGACCCTCGCGGCCGCGCCCGCCGCCGCCCAGCAGATCAGCGACCCGGATCCGCGCGGCCGTCCAACCCGCATCGACCGGCTGGATCAGATCATCTCCGCGGGCGACCTGGCCGGCGCCATGGAGGTCGTGCCGCCGCGCCTGCTGCGCGCCATCGCCGATCGCTACGGCCTGACCGAGGACCAGCTGGTGACGGCGATGCGCGAGGTGATCCGCACCCAGCTGCAGGGCGTGACCTTCGTCGACTACCAGATGGATCTCGCCGCCGCCGCGCCGATCCTGACCCCCGACGGCTCGCGGACCTATCTGCTGATCCCCACCACCACGGTGATGGATGTCCAGGGCGCGGGCCGTTTCCGCTCGCGCAACAGCACCCTGGCGCTCGAGGAGGGCGGCGAATGGTATCTCATCCGGGTGGACGAGGCCGCCCAGGTCGCCCTGATCCGCGAGCTATGGCCGGAGTTCGCGGCGGTCGACTTTCCGGCGGGAACGATGGAGGCGGCGGAGTAGGGCTCCGCCGCTTCTCGTACGGTCAGATCCGGGGCTCCATGGGATGACCCCGGCTGTCGCCCGGACAGTTGCCCAGGATCTCGCAGTCGGACGTCGCCCGCCGGTCAAGGGTGTTCTCGCGCCACTCCCGGCTGGCTTCCCTTTGATGATCGATGACGCCCTGGCGCGTGCAGACCCGGCGGGTGCGATTCGATCCCGTCTGCGGCTCCCGACGGCAGACGACGCGTTGCTCGCCATCCGCCGCGCGAGTCTGGTCGGCGGACGCCTCGGTCGTCGGTCTGGCGTCCGGTTCGCGCAGTACCTCGCCTCCGTCCATCGGATCTTGAAGCGCGAGCAGGGCGGTAAGCAGAAGCGGCACGAACATGTTTGGATCCTCCAAGCGTAGCCTTATCACAGCTTCGTCGCCTGAAAAGGGATCGCCGAGCGAGGCTCGTTCTCAGACTCGGTTCCACCCCGGCGTCTGGTTGCGAAACCAGGTCAGCTGGCGCTTGGCGTAGTTGCGGGTCGCCTGCCGGGTCGCCTCCACGGCCGCCTCCAGCGTCGTCTGCCCCCCAGGTGGGCGGCCAGTTCGCGCACCCCCACGGCCTTCATCGCCGGCAGTTCGGGGTCAAGCCCCCGCGCCGTCAGCGCGCGCACCTCCTCCAGCGCGCCCTGGTCGATCATTTGCGCCACCCTGAGGTCGCAGTTGGCGTAGAGCGCCGACCGCTCCGGCTCGACCACCAGTCCGGTCCAAGAGTCCGGCTCAAGCAATGGCCTGGTGTCCGCGATCCAGTCACTGAGCGCCCGCCCGGTGTGCTCCGCCACCGCCATCGCCGGATCAGCCTCTGCCGGTCGCCGGCCTCGATCCGCGCCGCCGCCGCCGGGTCCAGCGCG